>JAZQWS010000186.1:0-6381 GCA_045632465.1 Eubacteriales bacterium | reverse complement strand
ACGCTTGCTTCCGCTCTGAAGAACACCACCGGCCTCCTCGGCTCGGATGCCTTCATCGATGCGGCTATGGCAGGTGTGCCCGAATTCCTCTACGGTATTTTCCCCGCATTGATCTTCGTTGTTGCTTGTGTTCTTTCCTTTGCAACCGGAACCTCCTGGGGAACCTTCGGTATCCTTATCCCGATCGTTGTAACCATCTTCGGCGTTGGCGATCCCCTCTTCTACGTTGGCATCTCCGCTTGCCTCGCAGGCGCTGTTTGCGGTGACCATTGCTCTCCCATCTCGGATACCACCATCATGGCCTCCGCAGGCGCAGAGTGCAACCACGTAGAGCACGTTTCAACGCAGTTGCCCTACGCGATCACCGTTGCGGCGATCTCCTTCGTAATGTTCCTCTTTGCAGGCTTTGTTCCCAATGCCTGGATCGCCCTCCCCGTCGGCATTCTTCTGACGATCGGAACGCTCCTTGGCATTCGTTATTATATCAATAAAAAGCAGGCGTAAGCTAAGAAATAAGAAAACGCATCATAAAAAAACGTTTGAAAAAATACGGTATATCTCGTAAGAGGTATGCCGTATTTTTTTGGTATTTTCAGATAGAATTGCAAAGCTCGTAAGTGAAAAATGCGCCCCCGACAAGACAAAATAAAAGGCTCCCTTGTGTAAAGGGAGCTGTCACCGCAGGTGAGTGAGGGATTGTTTTACAATACCGTCAATAGAGATAACTTTGAGTCGGCTATGTAAGCCAAAAATCCAAAGCATCTTCGTAATCAATGGTTGCATCGGGAAAATTTTCAATCCAGGCAACAAGAAAAGTAATCTTATCTATTGTTCTGTCCAAAAGGACAAAAGAAAAACCGAGACTGTCATCGGATTGCCAGACATCATATCCTTTGCGCGGCCCATCGGTAGACAAGTGATTATCGTTTATATCAAATGATCCGATGCCTATAGACCAATTTCCAATCGTATTGGTGAGTGATTCGGTGTGTTCATCCGAACCTCGAAAATGCAATCCGCCCTCTGAAAAGACAATATCGTATTGCTTTTGGAGCTCGAGAAGATTGGTGTCTATATCCAGCGCATAGTTCGTTTCGGTGGTGATATCATAGTACGGAGCATTGTAATTGTTTTTTCGAATGTGAAAAGGAATTTTTTCTTTTCCATAACAAACGCTGAATTTTCCTACAGGGCAGGAAAGCTCGGTTATATTTTCAAAAATATACTTTTCCATAAGAAGATTCCTCTCATTTATACTTCGCGGGCGTGATTCCCGTTTCTTCCTTGAATTTCGTTATGAAATAGGTGTAGCAGTTAAATCCCGCGCCATAGCAGGCCTCCGTCGCGGAAAAGCCCGAAAGAAGCAAGCCCTTGGCGTGTGAGATGCGAAGTCGGTTGAGATATTGCGTTGTTGTGCAGGAAAGGAAGCTCTGAAAGAGGCGAGAAAGATACGTTGTGCTGACGCCGCAATGCGTCGCAACCTCCTCCGCCCCCGCGATCTGCGCGTGATGTCCGTCCATATATTCGATCGCCGCCGCCAGCGTTCGCGGAATCCTTTTCGTCTGCGTGTCGCTCGCCGTCCCGAGGCAAAGAACGTTCGCCAGCTGAATGAGGTAGGAATAGCGCAAAAGATCGCCCTCCGCGCTTTCCGCTTTTTTGAGAATCGAAATAATAGCCTCCTTTTTTTCGCCGCCGAGCGAAAGCATCGGAGATCTCGTCCCGTCCGAAAAAAGGGAAGAGAAGGGATTTTCTCCATAAATGCGGTCAAGAAATCCTTGCGGAAAATCAATCTCATAATAGTCGAAGAAATCTCCCGATCCGAAAACCGAAAAGGGTGTTTGCTCTCGCACCAAGATCGCCTCGCCGTAGCTCGGCGAATAAAGCGTTTCTCCGAAAAGAAAACCAACGCCGCCGCGCACGAAAATAAAGACGGTGGAAAAATCGTTTTTCCTTCTGTGGCGCTGGCCGTTGTGTGCGTGTGCGCTGTGCTTATAGTGGACAAATGCGATCGGCATATCCGAATCCTTTTCAAACGAGCGGATCATATGAACGTGCTCGGCACACGTGCTGTCAACCGTGTAATATTCCTTTGCCTCCGCCTCCGTCCGCATTTTTATCCCTCCTCGCAAATTTGTTTGATATTATTATATTTCATCCGAAGAAAAAAGTCAATAGGAAATATAAATGTTTGAAAAAACGAAGCTTTTTGTTTGATATTTCTGTTTCCATATAAGGAGAAAAATGATAAAATAGAAGAAAAAACACGAGGAGAAAAGTCTATGATTTTCCCGATTCCGAAAAAAGAAACTTATTCCGATGGCCGCTATGCCGTAGCCTCGGGTCTCGCATCTCTTTCTCTCGTTGACCTCTTTGCCGCCGTGAAGGATGGAAAGGCGGAGACTGCCATCTCCATCGATTCTGCCCTTGCAGGCGAAGCGCACAAGATTTTGATCGGCGAGAGCGGCGTGAAGATCGCATACGCCACCGAGGAAGGTCTTTTCCGTGCCGTAACCTCGCTTTGGCAGCTGCTTCGCAAAAACGGAGAAAATCTCCCCTATGCCGAAATCGAGGACGAGCCAACGCTCGAGCGCCGCGGATATATGCTGGATATCAGCCGCGGTCGTATGCCCACGGTGGCAACCTTCAAGAAGATCATTGATTTCCTTGCTTCTGTGAAGTATAATGAGCTTCAGATCTATATGGAGGGCCACGTATTCAAGTTCGCCTCCTTCCCGCAGTACACGAAGGATTTCGATTGTCTTAATGCACAGGATATTAAGGAGCTGGAGGCCTATTGTCATGCCCGCTTTATCGACCTTGTGCCCAACCAGAATTCCTTTGGTCACATGGGCCGCTGGTTAACGCGCCCGGAGCTTTCGCACCTTGCGGTTGCGCCCGAGGGCGGCAAGGGAGGAACGATCAACCCCCTCCTTCCCGAGAGCCTTGAATTCATCGATAAGCTCTATTCCGACCTCCTTCCGTACCACGAGAGCGAGTATGTAAACATTGGCTTTGATGAGGCTTACGGCCTCGGAAGATATCAGCTGGAGGAGCCCTGCAGAAAGTACGGAAGAGCCACTGTATTTATGGATTGGCTCAACAAAGTTGCCGATCTTTGTAAAGATAAGTATGCAAAGAAGGTGCAATTCTGGTCGGATATGATCCATGCCTACCCAGAAACCTACGATAGAATTCCCAAGGGTGCAATTGCACTTGAATGGGGTTACGAGCTCGGCGCGGCACAGAGAATGGCAGAAAACAGCGTGGATTATCAGCGCGCAGGCATCGATTTCTACCTCTGCCCCTCCACGAATACGCACCTTGCTTTCACCGGCAGAAATGAGGTAACGGTCTTTAATATCCGCACCTCCGGCACGATCGCCAAAAAGTACGGCGCAAAGGGCCTTCTTCTCACGGATTGGGGTTGCGATTGCGGTCAGCCCACCTTCCTCCTCTGGAGCGCGTTCCCCGTAGCGCTTGCAGGTCAGTATGCATGGAATTCCGGTGAATTCAACCCCGAGGATTTCAGACCCGATTTCAACGTAGCCGCCGAGAATTACGTAGACGAGGTCGTATTTGGTGTCAACGGTGTCAGCGAGCTTCTGCGCCGCATTGCAAACTACTATCTGCTTGAGCCGGATCGTGTGCATTGCGGAACGATGTGCGGCCAGAGCATGCAGATGCCTCTCGGTGAAATGAATTTCCGCGGCATCTTTGATTTCAGAACCCGCCCCTATCCCTTCTATTTTGATAATGTCATCAACTACGTGAAGAATCTTTCCGCCGAGGTGGAAAAGCTTCCCATCGATCCCTTCTATAAGGAGCAGATCCTTCTCAACGCGCGCATGGTTATGTTTTCTGCGGCCGTTTGCAAGATCCGCTTGAACGATATTCCCGATGCAGACGGTATTCGCGCCTTGATCGAAGAGGCTGATGCCATTGACGCGGCATTTATCCGTCTTTGGGATGTTGAAAACTATGCCGAGGGCAAGATGGAATTCCTTTCTCAGCTTCGCGGCCGCCGCGAGGATCTCGCCGCACTTTTAAACAAAGCTTAAACTTTATAAAAGCATCCGAAAATCAGCATAAAGTTATTGCTATTTCGGATGCTTTATGTTATACTTTTAAATATAAGATATACCCATATCCGCTTTCTGAAAAGGAGATGCCTTATGCGTAGTATTTACGTTGATTTTCAAAATACGTACGGAAAAATCAAGCCGATGAATGGTGTGAATAACGGTCCCGTCGGCTCTGCCGTAACGAAAACGGGCAATATGGAGGCCTTTGCCGCTGCCCGTATTCCGTACGTTCGCTTGCACGATAGCGCCTATTGCTGGAGCTATGGCGGAGAATACACCGTGGACGTGCATCGCATCTTCCGCGATTTTTCGAAGGATGAAAACGATCCCGCATCCTATGAATTCCGATGCACGGATGAATACATAAAAAAGATCGAGTCCGTTGGCTCGAAGCCCTTTTACCGTCTTGGCGCATCCATCGAGCACGGAATTATGAAGGACGGAACAACGCCGCCGCAAAGCTTTGAAAAATGGGCGCGCGTCTGTGAGCATATCATCCGCCATTACACCGAGGGATGGGCAAACGGTATGCACGCGGATATCGAATATTGGGAGATCTGGAACGAGCCGGATAACTGCGGCGCAGGCATCCCGAATTCCTGCTGGCAGGGAACGTTTTCGGAGTTCATCGATCTCTACTGTGTCACCGCATCGCATCTGAAAAATTGCTTTCCGCATCTGAAGATCGGCGGTCCTGCCTTTACTTGGTCGGTAAAACCGCCGCAACATGAATTTATGAAGACCTTGCGTGAGCGCGGCGTTCCGCTCGATTTTTATTCCTTCCATTGCTATGCGCGCGATCCCGAGGTTATGCGTTCCTGTATCGCCGATGCCAAAAGCCTTATGGATGCGTACGGATATGAAAATGCTGAGCTGATTTTGAACGAATGGAATTATAACTGCGGCTGGAAGGGGGAGGATTTTATCCGCGGCGTGCGCACCATTCTCTCGCAGAAGGGCGCGTCCTACACGGCCGCCTGCATGGCCGTTGGCCAGGAGAGCGACTTAGATAACCTCTGCTATTACGATGCGCGCCCCTGCGCCTATAACGGCCTCTTCGCCGCCTATACCTACGATCTTTTGCCCGGCTATTATCCCTTCAAATTCTTCGGCGAGCTCGCCGTTCTCGGCGAAAGCGCCCAAGTGTCGGGGCTTCCCGCGGGCGTTTATGCCGTGGCCGCAACCGATGGGAAAAAGCACGCCGCGATGCTCACGCGCTTTATAGACGAGAGCGAGATCGGCGCATCTGCCGAGGAAATCTCCCTTTCTCTCGGTCTTGCAAGTGATAAAAATTATATCGCTCATATCCAAACCGTGGAAAATAACGCCCCCATAGAAAAGCGCCCCCTTGCTATCGGAAAAGAGGGAAGCACCCAAATCTCACTTCCCATGTATTCCATTGCTTTTATTGAAATCGAAGAAGCTTGACCGATAAAGGAGAATTCAACCATGATCAGCATCAATTTTTTGGAAACCTACGGAAAAATTAAGCCGATGAACGCAGTGAACAACGGCCCTGCAGGCTCTGTCGTTCGCCAAACGGGAAACGATGCGGCCTTTGCCGCCGCCCGCATCCCTTATGCAAGAAACCACGATGCCGCCTTCTATGCAGGCTACGGCGGAGATAAAACCGTTGACGTGCATCGCATCTTCCGCAATTTCGATGCAGATGAAAACGATCCCGCATCCTATGATTTTAAGGCTACCGATGCCTACGTTACGCGCACGGAAGCTACGGGAACGCACGTGTTCTACCGCCTGGGCGCGGCTATCGAGCATCAGGAAAAGTGCGGCACCTATCCGCCCAAGGATTTTATGAAATGGGCGCGCATCTGCGAGCACATCATCCGCCACTATAACGAGGGCTGGGCAAACGGCTTTTCGTACGGCATCGAATACTGGGAGATCTGGAACGAGCCCGAGTGCTGCAATCCCGATGGCACCAATCCCTGCTGGCAGGGAACGAATGAGCAGTTCGTTGAATTCTTCTGCACGGTCGTTCCGTATCTGAGAGGCAAATTCCCGAGCCTCAAGATCGGCGGCCCTGCCTTCTGCTCGCCGGACGGCGCTTATTACGCGGATGGCGTTCCGAAGGAGGACAATCTGCAGCATATGCTCCTTTCCGAAATGCAGAAGCGCGGCATCACGATGGATTTTTATTCTTATCATTGCTATACCTCCGAGCCGGAAAATCTTCTTACCTATATCAAAAACGGCGAAAAGATCCTCGAAAAATACGGCTTTGCGGGTATGGAAACCATCCTCAACGAATGGAACTATAACTGCGGCTGGCTTGGTG
>JAZQWS010000185.1:0-3858 GCA_045632465.1 Eubacteriales bacterium | reverse complement strand
GCCTCCGACTTTATCTCGGACGAGACCGATCCCGCCTATAATCCGCGTATCACCAACGTGTATTTTGCATACGGAACGGTTTGCAGCTCGCTCGCCTCGTACGCCATGGATCTGCCCATGCATTATTCTACCCGTGAGTGGGAGAGTATCCCCGAATTATACGAGGTTGCTAAGGAATTGATCGATGATATAGCGCTTGCAGACACCCTCGTCACCTTCAATAAATCGGTTGGTCACACAGGCGGCCACGTTGCCGTGATCACCTCGATCGCAAGAGATAAGGACGGCAAGGTTCAGCGCGTGGAGATCACCGAGGGGTGGGAGCCAACCCAGCGCTACCGCTGGGATAGCCGCGCGGCCTTTGAGGCGCGCATGCTCCGAAACGGCGGCAGTTATCTCGTTTTCCGCCATCGTGATCCCGATCGCATTGCGCCGCCGCTGAAGATTCAGCGCGCTCCCACGGATCTCATGCTTGACCTCGGCGCCTTTTCGGCTTACCGCGAAGGAGATGCCGTTTGCTTTCATATCGCCGCGCCTGCCGATACGCTCGTGATCGAAAGCGAGGGAGGAGAGGTCGTGCGTGCAGAATCCTCCGCATTTACAAAGGAAACCATCGACGGTGTAACCTACACAATGCACGCCGTTCATCTTTCGCCCGCAAATTACCGCGCATACCTTCTTTCGGATGGTAAAAAGAGCGAGTCTGTGCCTTTTTCCGTTGTCCGCGCCCCGCGTCCCATAGTAACAAAAGCGGACGGAAGTCCCCTCGCCCGCATTGCGGTAACCCCCGTGGCGGCAGACGGAACGCCCCTGACGCGCGAATCCGCGTGCCTCTATAAAAAGGATGGCGTTTCCTTCCTGAAAACCGCCTCCTTTGCCTATTCTTATGAAGGAAAGCTTTACACGGCATACGGCGCCCTTCGTGAGCAAAACGGTGTGTTGACCATTCGTCCCGCCTTTCCCGTGCAGGATGCTGAGGGCAATCCCGTATTCTCCTTCGAGGTTGGCAAGCCGATCACTTTGTATCTTTCCGCCGTAGCCGAAGGGGAAGCGTTAAAGGTGAATTTCTTTGGCTCTGTCGCTTGTGAGCCCTATTCGCTCTGCCCGAAGGAGGAGGCCGCCGTCACCTATAGCCAGCGTCTTGTCACCGAAGCGGAAAAGGAATCGGGCATGATTTCCTGGAATGCCGAAGCCTCGCTTTATAACCGCTTCGTCGGTCTCTCCATCGTCTATAAAAACGAATACGGAAAAACAACCTCCGATCCCGCTTATTTTCTCATCTTGTAAATATTATTCGCCTTCTCCTGAGGGAGAAGGGGGACCGCTTTTGCGGTGGATGAGGAGCTTGTAAATATATAAAAAAGGCCGTGCCATTTGCATCCGAAGCGTCTGGCACAGCCTTTTTATTTTTTAATCGCAATATTGAATCGTCACGGGCATTCCCGTCTTGGAGGATTCGATCGCCGCCTCGCAAACAGCAACCGTGTCCGCGCCCTCGCGCGCCGTGATGCCAACGGCCTTGTCGTTGGAGAGAATGTCGATAAAATCTGCAAGCTCGGCAGAGGTGTTATGGCTTCCAAGTCCGATCGGAATCTGAATGCCGTTTTTGTAAAGCTGGCTCTTTCCGAGGATCTTATCGCTTTTTTCAAAGCCGAAGTCGGCAAGATAGAGCGTAATGTGGCGATCGTTATTCGTCATAACGATCGTGCCCTTTGTACCGTAGATCAGCGTGCGGATGCCCGTTCCGGGGCTCATACAGCCGATCGAAACGAAAACGCGGCCAACCACGTCGCCGGGGAACTTCATCAGCGAGCACATCGTGTCGTCGCAGGGGCCGTATTCCGGGCCGAGAAGCTTGTGGTTGCCGTAAGCAAAAACCTCGGTCGGATTGCCGCAGAACCAGCGCAGAAGGTCAACGGAATGGCAAGCGCCTCCCGTGAAGGGATGGCGGGGAATCTCGTAGCTGTTTCTCCAATGGATCGGCATAATGCTGTAGTTGTGCGCATACTCGGATTCAATGTAGGTGATGTCGCCGATCACGCCCTCGTCAACGATCTGCTTTGCCTTCACGAAGGCCGGCGTCTTGCGGCAGATCTGGCCAACCATCAGCTTCGCCGAGCTCTTCTTTTCCGCATCGAGGATCTTCTGGCAATCCTCCTTTGTCAGCGCAAGCGGCTTTTCGCAAAGAACGTGCTTGCCTGCGGCCAAAAAGTCAGCAACCATCTGTGCGTGCAGATGATCTGGCGTGCAAATGATGGCGATGTCAACGTCCTCTCTGCCGAGAAGCTCGTGATAGTCCGTGCAGTAGGGAACCCCGTATTTTTCGGAGCGATCCTTCGCCCATTCCTCGTTCACCTCGCAGATCATAACGGGCTCGGTGCTCGTGTTTTCGATCACGGAGGTGATGTGTCTGTTTCCGATGCCATTAAGGCTGATGCCAACAACGGCAACGCCGAATTTCTTTTTCATATTTTTCTCCTTGTTTTTATTTCAAAATCTCGGTATATTTCTCAAGCGCCTCCTCAATCGGGGGAAGCTCGGGATGCCATTTTCTTTCGCATTCGAGCGAAAAATAGCCATCGTATCCGCCCTTGGTCATCATCTCCGTGATCTCACGAAGCGGAAGCTCGCCCTCGCCGGGAAGCACGTGCACGTCGCCCGTAATATCCTTGAAATGCACGTGGCGTATATAGGGCGCAAAGCGCTCGTAAAATGCCTTCGGCTCGCAGGTTTTTCTCGTGTGGCAAACGTCCCAGAGCAGAGCAAAGCAAGGAGATTTTTCGCAAGCCGCAACGATTTTTTCGATGCGCTCGATGCTGTTGATCTCGCCGTGCACCTCAAGGAAAACCTGAACGCCGAGCGCTTCTGCTTCTTTACAAAGTGTTAAAATGCCTTGCGAAATCCGTGCGAGGCATTCCTTCTCATCTCCCAAGATCCGATCACCGAATACGCGGATTGCGGAAAATCCGATGCGCGAAGCGATCTTCAGTGCCGCAAGCCCCTCGGTGATAGCGGCCTCATAATTCTTGGGATCGTGAAACGTGGCAGACGTTCCAAGAACGAGCGGAGAAATGCCTGCCTCTGCGAATAACTTCTTTGTATTTTCGCTTTCCTCTTCCGAAAAGAAGGGGATTTTTTCGTTGTCCAAAATGTCTGAAAGCCCGCGGATTTCAATTGCATCCATCTTGTGATACTTTGCAAGCGTGATTGCCTCACTAAGTGTATAATTCGTGCATCCAAGTGTTGAAAAGCAAAGTTTCATTTGCATTTTCTCCTATTTTTTCTTTATTTGAGTGACATTCGATTTTTCATTTCCTTTGTAATTTCGTGCGGAAGGTCGCCGTTTTCGCTAATATAAGCGCTTGCTTCCTTCAGCAGCACCTCTGCCATATAGGCGCGCAGATTCACGGTCGGGCCTCCCATATGCGGCATAAGGATCGCGTTCTCGCAATCAAAAAGCGGCTCATCCGCCTTTGGCGGCTCCTCCTCGTAAACGTCAATGATCGCGCGGAAATCCTTGTTCTTCAAGTGTCTGACAAGTGCTTCGTTGTCCACAAGACCGCCGCGCGCCGTGTTCACAAGAAGCGCATCCTTTTTGAGAAGTGAAAGAAGTCGGTCGTCGATCATATGGTAGGTCGCATCGTAAAGCGGTGTGTGAAGCGAAACGATGTCGCAGGTAGAGAAGATCTCGTCAAGACTCGCTTCCGTAAGCCCATAGGCCTTTTTGTCCTTTTCGGGCAGGGGCGCAATGTCAAACACCTTGATCTTCACGCGGAAGGGAGAGAGCATCCGAACGAGATGCTTTGCGATCGCTCCGTAGCTGACGAGGCCAATCGTCTTTCCGATCAGGCTGTCCGT
>JAZQWS010000184.1:0-1441 GCA_045632465.1 Eubacteriales bacterium | reverse complement strand
ATGGTGGAGCGAGATGCCTTCGGCGGCGCGGAGCTGCATCTTTTGCCGATCCGTGATTATCCCTTAATTCTTGTTTTTGGAGAAATCGAATGAAAAAGAAATTTGCTTTGATAACCGGCGCTTGCATCAATACGGGCGTTGCAATCGTTGAAAAATTCCTTTCGGAGGGCTTCGGCGTTGTTTTCACGGGAAGAAACGCGGAAAGAGTTGCCGCCGCAGAAAAGGGGTATCTTGAAAAATTTCCGGAGGCAATCGTTTTGGGTTATGCCTTGGATTCGCTTCTGGATGAAAGAACGGTGGACGAGGGGGCGATCGATGCGCTTTTTGCCGATCTTGATGAAAAAGGAATTTTCGTCGAGCACCTTGTGTTGAATGCCGCGGATCAAGGCCTTGGCATGAAGGTTTTCGAAAATCCCTTGACGGATTTTATGCGCGTTATGAACACCAACGTGACCTGGAATTATGCGCTCTGCGAGCGCGCCGCGCAGAGAATGAAGCAAAACGGTGGCGGCTCGATCGTTTTCATCAATTCGAACACGGCCTATAGAGCCATCCCCGATCGTATTGCTTACGAGGCAAGCAAGGGCGGCCAGCTTGGCATGATGCGCGGTCTTGCGCTGGATCTCGGAAAATATAATATCCGCGTCAACGCGGTTTTGCCCGGCATGATCCGCACCGACCGATGGGAGAAGAATCCCGATTTTTATAAGGACGTTCCCTCAAGATTCACGCCTCTCGGTGACGTGGCGGACGGCGCAGACGTGGCGGATGCCGTTTGGTATTTCGCCGCGCACGCAAGAAACACCACGGGCGCAGAGCTCGTTGTGGACGGCGGAAACACGATTCAGCTGTATCCCGTGATACCGAAGAAAAACTGAGAAATATGAAATAACGCAATGCCGATTTTTTGTAAAAGGTATTGCGTTATTTTTTTATTTATTATATAATAGGGTATGAAACGATTTGAAACGCGGAGGAAATGCGTATGCTGGATAAAAGCCTGCCTTACACGCCTTTGATGATGACCAAGACGGATACGGAAAATTATCCGAAATTTGATTTGCCGGAGGGCTATTCCTTCCGCTTTTATCAGGCGGGAGATGAAGAAAAATGGGCGGCGCTGGAATGCGCACTCGGTCAGTTTGACAATACGGACGTGGCGCTTCGCGTCTTCCGCGCGGAGTTCCTCGTAAACCAAGGCTTGAAGCTCGAGGATCGCATGATCTTTGTTTTAGATCCCGAGGGAAAGCCGATTGCCACCGCCGCGCTTTGGGATGGTATGTTTCTCGGAGAAAAGAAGGAACGGCTGCATTGGATTGCCGTGAGCGATGCATGCGCGGGCAAGGGCATTGCCAAGGCGATGATCTCGCGCCTTCTTGCGCTTTATAACGAGCTTGGATTTTCGGGATTTTTGTATCTTTACACAAGCACCCACAGCTAT
>JAZQWS010000183.1:0-1403 GCA_045632465.1 Eubacteriales bacterium | reverse complement strand
GCTTCAAGATGGCGGCGAAGCCTGCAGACAGAGATCACCCCTTCGGCCATGCGAGAATCGAATATATCGCTTCGATGATCGTTTCCTTCCTGATTCTGCTGGTTGGCTCGGAGCTGTTCCTGGATTCCGTGAAAAAGCTTTTCAATCCCGATGAAAACGCGATGGGCGGCATCACCACCTTCACGCTCGTTGTTTTGATCGCATCCATCGGTGCAAAGCTTCTTCTCTCTATTTTCTACCGCGGCATCGGCAAGGAGATCGGCTCGCCGACGCTGATCGCATCCGCACAGGACTCGCTTTTTGACTGCATTTCCACAACGGCGGTTCTGATCTGCGCAGTGATCATCCGATTCACGGGCTTCGTGATGCTGGATGCCATCGTTGGACTCGGCGTTTCCGTTCTCATTTTCGTGGCGGGCATTCGCATTTTGAATGAAACGAAGAACTCCCTGCTCGGCGAGGCCCCCGTGGATCAGACCGTGGATGCGATCACCGAGATCGTTCACCGCTATCCCGAGGCGCTCGGCATCCACGATATGATGATCCACAACTACGGCCCCGGAAAATTCATCGCTTCCCTGCACGTGGAGGTGGATGGATCGGCAGATATGTTTGAGCTGCACGATTGCATCGACAACATTGAGCGCACCATTCAAAGCGAGCTTTCCATTCTCTGCACCATTCACATGGATCCCATCGTTACCGACGATGAAACGGTTTCCGCACTCCGAGACTTCACCGCGATGGCGGCACACGCCGTGGACGAAAGGCTTTCGATCCACGATTTCCGCACCGTGATCGGCCAGAGCCATACAAATCTGATCTTCGATCTCGTTGTTCCCTTTGAGGTGAAAACCGAGATCCCCGAGATCGTGCAAGCGATTGAAGAAAATATTCGCTTGCAACAACCGAATTATTACTGTGTCATCACGGTGGATCGGGCATAAAAAAATCAAGGCAATGCGAGCTTGAGGCTTACATTGCCTTATTTTTATGCATTTTTGCGGTATTCCATGGGGGATTTTCCTGTCTTTTTGCGAAAAAGCTTGGAAAAATAGAGGGGATCCTTGAATCCGACGGCTGCGGCAATATTTCCAACAGCGAAATGATTTTCCGCATTTTCGAGCAGGAGCTTGGCTTTTTCAATTCTTAAATTTATGAGATATTCCTGCGGAGAAAGGCCGAATGCTTTCCGAAAAATTTTATAGAGATAATTCCTCGTGTAATTGCTTTGGCGGGCAAGCTCCTCGATGCTGATCTGCCGATGGTAATTATTTTCGATATATTTTTTGATTCCTTCGGCAATGGAGGCGGCGGAAAAATCCTGCTTTTCCTTCGGGCGGACATGCAAGGAAAGAATGCGATAAAAGAGCGAATGCATCAAATAGACTTCTTCACGCTCG
>JAZQWS010000182.1:0-2643 GCA_045632465.1 Eubacteriales bacterium | reverse complement strand
TTGATAAAGGAAGAGGCGAAAGTGGATGGGCGTTTTCAGGGAATCAAGCGCAAGGACGGCTTCTCTTCCCTCCTTACCCGTGCGGTAGGCATACGGCGTCATGGCGAAGAGCGAGCGGATATGCTCGGCGCTTTTCAGCTCGATCTCTTTTTTGATCTCAACACTTTCGACGAGGGAGAAGCCATCGGGAATTTCCTCGGAGACCTCGTTATAATAGGGATTTTCATAGACCTTTTCCTTCAGGCCGAAGAGATGCTCGCGCTCCGGAACGGCCATCGCGAGATAGCCGCCCCTTTTCAAAACGCGAAGAGATTCCTCCCTCGCGAAAGGGGCGAAGAAATTCAGAAGAAGATCCACGCTTTCGCTCGCCACGGGCATATCGTATACTCCTGCAACGGCGGGATTCAAGTCCGCGCGGCGCTTGGCAAGGCGGCGGACGGCATCCTTGGAGATATCAAAGGAATAGATTTTTGCACAGAGATCGGCATCCGAGAGCGCCTCGGCGAGGCGGCCCGTATAGTATCCCTCTCCCGCGCCACCGTCTAAGACGGTGCCGCCCTTTGGCAGATAGCGGCAAGCGAGCGCATTCAGCGCATCCGAGAGCGGCGCATAATAGCCCGCATCGAGAAATGCGCGGCGCGCCTCGATCATTTCCTTATTGTCGCCATGCGTTCCGCCAACGTTGGTTAAAAGAAGGTTGAAATAGCCCTCCTTTGCGCGATCGTAGGAATGCCCCGCCGCGCACTTGGCAGTTCGATCCGCGAGCGCGAGCGGCGCTTTGCATTTGGGGCAAATATAAATACTTTGCATAATTGCTCCTATATTTTAAAAGTTACAATTCCGTTTTTGAAGCCCTGCGCAATTTTCAATACGGACAGGCTCACTCACACCGTACATCGCTCCGCCAACGGCAACATTCTCAAGCGTTACGTTTTCCGCCCCCGAAAAATACAGAAGATGGCTGCCGCGATAGGCGTATTCCTTTTCGGAAAGCGCGGTGCTCTTGTCGGAGAAATTCATTTCGATGTTCCGAAGCGCGATACCGTCAATACTTCCGTCAATCACCTCCACGGAAGTCATAACGTCCGCCGTGGTGCGCACGTTCTCCATGGAAACGTTTTTGATATACGCGCCGTTTCTCGCAAAGGCCTGCAGAAGACGGTCGGTGCTTTCAGCGGAAATATTCGAAAAATGCACGTCCTCGATATTTGCCTGCCCGCGCTCACCGTACGCCGTGCAAAGCTGAACGATATTCAAGGCGGCACGAATCGCGATATTTTGAATGCGCGCGTGGCGAATCACGCCCGTGCCAACGCCGATGCGGAAGGCGCAAATGCCGGTTTTCAGCACGCAATTGGTGATCGTGACGAATTCGCAATGCATATCCTTGTTTTTGATTCTCTGCTCGCAGGCACGAAGGGTGATCGCATCGTCGCCCGTTTCGATCAGGCAATCCGATACGGTGACGTAGCGGCAGGCATCGATATCAATGCCGTCGGAATTCAGCATCCAGATCGGATTCCGGATCTGAACGCCGCGGATCTGCACGTTCTCGCATCCGTGCAAGAAGCAAGACCAGCAGGGAGAATCCACAATCGTGATATCCTGCACGCGCACGCCCTTGCATTCAATAAAGCAGATGAGCTGGCCGGGGCGAAGATTTTCCTTATCCTTCAGCTCGCTTCTTCCATGGCACCAACCGTACACCTTGTCCGCAGGCGTATCCACGCGCTCCACGAAGGCGTGCAGATTTCCGTTCACCGCGCCGAAGCCCGTGATGGCGCAATCCTCAATTTCGTGCGCGATGATCAGGTGCTTTCCAACCCAGCCCTCGCTGAGAACGTCGAAATTCTGCTCGTAGGCATCCGTGGCGTTATAATCGTCCATATTTTCGGAGGCAATCAGCTCCGCGCCGATTTCAAGGCAGAGCTCCACGTGACTGCGAAGCCAAATCGTTCCGAGTTTATATTTTCCTGCGGGAACGAGCACTCTGCCGCCGCCCGATGCGGCGCACGCATCAATCGCGCGCTGAAACGCAGAGGTGCAAAGCGTTTTTTCGTCGGAAATCGCGCCGTAATCCAAAACGTTGGTGTTCATTTTTCTTATCCTTTGGTTCTGATTTTATCAAACGCTTCAAAATATCTCTTACCGAGAATATGGAGAGAATTTCTGGAAAAATGGATGTGATCCTCGGGATCAGCCTTAGCCTGCGCATTGGAGGGGAGATCCGCGGTTTCGATGAATACACCGCCGAACGCTTCGGTTGCGCGGCGAATGGCCGCCACGATGGGAGCACAGGCTGCCGCGTTTTCGCTCTTCCAATCCGCGCAGAAATCCGCCGCAACGATTGGCATATTTTCATTTTTCGCGCGTTTTCTCGCGTTTTCAAAAAGATAGCAGAGATTTTCATAATGCATCGGCTCTGTTGCACCGCGAGAGGCATCCGATTCGCCCTGATGCCAAAGAAGAGCAACCACGCGATTTTCGGGATGCAGATTCAAGGCGCAATCCAGCATATAAAGCATACGGCGATAGCAAAGTCCCATCGGCGTCCACTGATTCAGCGCAAAGGAGGTTGCGCCGAGCGCGGTATGCAGGATCAAAAGCTTTCTATCCTCCGCAAGGAGACCGCGGCGCATGTAT
>JAZQWS010000181.1:0-8372 GCA_045632465.1 Eubacteriales bacterium | reverse complement strand
GTAAACGATGACGTTCACGTTGGCATAACCACGGAGAACTTCAGAGAGTTCTTCAAGACTAACGTGCTGGACGTGATCGAGAACGAAAGGAAATAAAACGCTATGGCAAATTGCTTGACTTTGAAGAAATCCAACTGTAAGTCCTGCTTTCGCTGCGTGAGAAAATGCCCGGTAAAGGCGATCCGCTTTTCCGGAAGCCAGGCGCATATCATCGGAAACGAGTGCATCCTTTGCGGAAACTGCGTTGTGCAATGCCCGCAGAATGCCAAGGAGATCGCAGACGGAATCGAGAAGGTTCGCGTGCTTTTGCAATCGGGCTATCCCGTGATTGTCAGCATCGCGCCCTCCTTTATCGCAAACTACGATGGCGTTGGCATCGAGGCCATGCGCCGCGCGCTGAAGAAGCTCGGCTTTTTCGATGCGGAGGAAACCGCCATCGGCGCAACGATCGTAAAAAGAGAATATGAAAGACTTATCAACGAAGAGGAAAGAGACGTTATCATCACCTCCTGCTGCCATTCCATCAACCTTTTGATCCAAAAGCGCTTCCCCGAGTGCCTGGAATACCTTGCGGACGTGATGTCTCCCATGCAGGCGCACTGCAGTGACATCAAGAAGCGCATGCCGAACGCAAAAACCGTGTTCATCGGCCCTTGCGTTGCAAAGAAGGACGAGGCGGAGTATTACGAGGGCATCGTGGATGCGGTGCTGACCTTCGAGGAGCTGGATAAGATGCTCGCGGAGGAGGGGATCATCCTTGAGATGGAGGCAGACACGAACGAGCAGAGCCGTGCGCGCTTCTTCCCGACAACGGGCGGTGTTCTGAAAACGATGGCGCAGAATGCGCCGGGATATACCTACATTGCGCTGGACGGCGTTGAAAACTGCATGACCGCATTGAAGGATATCGCAAGCGGAAAGATCCATAAGTGCTTCGTTGAAATGTCGGCTTGTATCGGAAGCTGCATCGGCGGCCCGGTGATGAACAGAGAAAAGAAGCCGCTCGTCAGCGATTATCTTCAGATTGCAAAGTATGCCGGCGCGCGTGATTTTGAGGTAGAGCAGCCGAACGCGGCCGAGCTCAAGAAGAACTTCGCGGCCATCGAGCATAAGCTTGCCGTTCCGAGCGAAGCGGAGATCATGAACGTTCTTCGCCAGATGGGCAAATTCAAATCCTCGGATGAGCTGAACTGCGGCACCTGCGGTTATAATTCCTGCCGTGATAAGGCGATCGCCATCATTCAGGGCAAGGCGGAGATCTCGATGTGCCTGCCCTTCCTTAAGGATAAGGCGGAGAGCTTCTCGGATACGATCGTTAAGAATACGCCAAACGGTCTTATCGTGCTGAACGAGGATCTTGAGGTTCAGCAGATCAATAATGCGGCGCGCAAGATCATGAATATCCGCGCGGCGTCCGACGTGCTCGGAGAGCCCGTGGTTCGTATTCTGGATCCCACGCTCTTCTCGCAGGTAAAGAGCAACGGAAGAAGCATTCGCAACAGAACGACCTATCTCGCGGAATATCAGAAGTACGTGGAGCAAACGGTTGTGTACGACCAGGATTCCCGCATGCTGATCGGCATTATGCGTGATATCACCGACGAGGTGGAGTCGCGCGAGAAGAAGGAAAGCATCAGCAAGCAGACGATTGAGGTTGCAGACAAGGTAGTTGAAAAGCAGATGCGAATCGTTCAGGAGATCGCATCGCTTCTCGGCGAAACCGCGGCGGAAACCAAGATCGCACTGACGAAGCTAAAGGAGTCGATCGGCGATGAATGATTTGTGTGCAGACATCGGATATAAAAGCATCAATCACGTCGGCGAGGAGCTTTGCGGTGACCACGTAGATATAGTGGAGGAGAGCGAAAGCTCAACGGTGATCGTTCTGGCAGACGGACTTGGCTCCGGCGTTAAGGCAAGCATCCTCTCCACGCTGACCTCCAAGATCATCTCCACGATGATGGCGGCAGGCCTTCCCATCGAGGAGTGCGTTGCCACGATTGCCGCAACGCTTCCCGTATGCTCGCATCGCGGCGTGGCATATTCCACCTTTACCATCATTCACCTTTTGAATAACGAGCTTGCCGAGATCATTCAGTACGATAATCCGCACGTGATCGTCATCCGTAACTACGAGCAGTACGATTACCCGAAGACTGAAATGAATATCGACGGCAAGAAGATCTATAAGTCCACCATCCAGCTTCAGGAGGATGACGTTTTCATTGCCATGAGCGACGGATGCCCTCACGCGGGCCTCGGCGGAAGATATAACTTCGGCTGGAAGCGCGAGGAGATCGCCGCCTATATGCAGGCCCTGGTGGCCGGCGGATACACGGCAAAGAACCTCTCCACCATGCTGGTTGACGAGTGCGACAAGCTTTATGGGCATAAGCCCGGTGACGACACGACTGCGTGCGTCATCAAAATCAGAAAGAGAGAGCCGATGAACATTCTCTTCGGCCCGCCTTCCAACAGAGACGATGCAAACCGCATGATGTCGCTCTTCTTCTCAAAGCAGGGAAAGCACATCGTTTGCGGAGGAACAACCTCCTCTATCGCCTCCAAGTTCCTCGGCAAGCCGATCAAGGCAAGCATCAAATTCGAGCGCAGTGACGTTCCTCCGATCGCCTATATCGAAGGCGTGGATCTTGTAACGGAGGGCGTTATCACGATGAACAAGGTGATCCAGTATGCAAAGGATTACCTCGGAGGGAACGCGCTTTACGAGGAATGGAACTTCAAAAAGGACGGTGCCTCTCTGATCAGCCGCCTCCTCTTTGAGGAAGCAACCGATATCAATTTTTACGTGGGCAGAGCTGTAAACCCCGCCCATCAGAACCCCGATCTTCCTATCAACTTCAACATTAAGATGAATCTTGTTGAAGAGCTTTCGAGTTGCCTCAAAAAGATGGGAAAACGTATAAAAGTCAGCTATTTTTAAGATTAACAGGAGAATTATGATGAAGAAGAAAGTTACAATTATCGGCGCCGGAGCCGTTGGCGCGACCACAGCATTCGCTCTTCTTACCCGCGGTGCTGCCTCTGAGGTCGTTTTGATTGACGTAAATACCGAGAAGGCTCTTGGTGAGGCGCTGGACATCAAGCAGGCAACTCCTTTTATTGACAACTGTGATATTTATGCAGGCAGCTATGCAGACGCGGTCGGTTCCGACGTTGTTATCATCACCTCGGGTATCGGAAGAAAGCCCGGCCAGTCCCGTCTTGAGCTCGTGCAGACGAACGTTGGCATCATCAAGCAGATCTCTGCTGAGATCGTAAAGGCCGCGCCGAATGCGATCTATATCCTTGTAGCAAACCCCGTGGATATCCTGACCTACGCCTTCCTGAAGTACACCGGCCTTCCCAAGAGCCAGGTATTCGGAACGGGAACGGTTCTGGACACCATCCGTCTGCGCACCCGCCTTGCGGAGATCTATAACGTAAATAAGCAGCAGGTGCATGCAAACGTGCTCGGCGAGCACGGTGACACCTCCTTCGTTGCATGGTCCAATGCAACGATCGCGGGCATTCCGCTCTCCGAATTCAACGGCGCGATCGCATCCGCATACAAGATCCCCAACGAATATACGCACGAGGACGTTGAAACCTACGTCAGAAAGTCCGGCGGAAAGATCATCTCCAGAAAGGGATGCACCGTTTACGGTATCGGCATGACCTCCACGCATATTGTGAAGTCCCTGAGCGGAAGCGCGGAGACTGCAATGACGGTTTCGTCGCTTCATGACGGCGAGTATGGAATCAAGGATGTGTGCCTCAGCTCTCTGTCCCTCGTGGACCACAGAGGCGTTCGCTCCATTATGACTCAGAAGCTGGACGATGCGGAGCTTAAAAAGCTGCATGAGTCCGCAGAAGCACTCAAGGCTGTAATTAAGAACATAACCTTCTAAGGGGACATAATGAGAAAATTTGATACAAAAATACAACATCTGAAATACAAAGTTTTGCGCGAGGTTGCAAAGCTTGCCTGGGAGGATAAGCTGCTGGAAAATCTCATGGATATTCCCGGCAAGCTCATTCCCGGCAAGGAAGCAACGATGCGTTGCTGTGTATATAAAGAAAGAGCCATCCTCGGCGAGCGTGTGAAGATCGCCATGGGCGGCGATAAAACCAATCCCAACGTGATCGAGGTCATCGAGATCGCCTGCGACGAATGTCCCGTTGGCGGCTTTGAGGTAACCAACGCTTGCCGCGGCTGTCTTGCGCACCGTTGCGAGGACGTTTGCAAATTCGGCGCGATCAGCTTTGACGATAATCACGTGGCACACATTGATAAATCCAAGTGCAAGGAATGCGGCGCGTGCGCTAAGGTTTGTCCTTACGCCGCGATCGTCAGCCGCAAGCGCCCCTGCCAGAATGCCTGCAAGGTAAAGGCCATCTCGATGAACGACGAAAAGGCCGCTAAGATCGATAACAGCAAGTGCATTCAGTGCGGCGCGTGCGTTTACCAGTGCCCGTTCGGCGCGATCTCGGATAAATCCTATATTCTCGATGCGATCGAGATCCTGAAAAACAGCATGGCTTATAAGGAAGAAAGCAATTACCAGGTGTACGCCGTCGTGGCGCCCTCCATCTCCAGCCAGTTTTCCTATGCAAAGCTCGGCCAGGTGGTGACCGGTTTGAAGAAGCTCGGCTTCCGCGATATCATAGAGGCGGCGCTTGGCGCGGATATGGTGGCTATGGAAGAGGCCAAGGAGCTTTCCGAAAAGGGACTTCTCACCAGCTCCTGCTGCCCCGCATTCGTTCAATATATTAAAGCAACCTTCCCGGCGCTCGTGGAGCATATCTCCCATAACCTTTCGCCCATGGCAGTGCTTGCAAAATATATTAAGGAAACAACGCCGAATGCCAAGGTTGTTTTCATCGGTCCTTGCACCGCAAAGAAGGCGGAGGCCCAGCTGGATTCCGTGAAGCCCTACGTAGACGCGGTTCTCACGTTTGAGGAGCTTCAGGCGCTCTTCGATAGCCGTGACTTCGATCTTTCCTCCTTTGAGGAGGGCGTGCTGGACAACGCGTCCTATTTCGGCCGTATCTTCGCGAGAAGCGGCGGTCTGACCGATGCGGCAACCCAGGCGATGAAGGAGCAGGGAATTGATTTCGAGATCAAACCCGTGGTTTGTGACGGAATCGAGGCCTGCCGCATGGCGCTTCTCAAGCTCAGCAAGGGCGTGCTTGACGGAAACTTTATCGAGGGTATGGCTTGCGTTGGCGGCTGTATCAACGGTGCGGGATGTCTCACGCACGGCGAGAAAAACAGAGCAGAGGTGGATAAGTACGGCCGCGAGGCGCTTGAGAAAACCATCACCGATGCCGTTTCGATTTTGAAATAAAATTTGTGTAGATTCACGAAAGGATATAAAAATGGAATATCGTATTGAACATGATTCAATGGGCGAAATGAAAGTGCCCGCAGACCGTCTTTGGGCGGCGCAGACGCAGAGAAGCCACGAAAACTTCGAGATCGGCGTTGGCATCGAGACCATGCCTGCAGAGATCATCCACGCATTCGGCGTTCTGAAAAAGGCTGCCGCTATCACGAACAATAAGCTTCGCTCCGAGAAGATGACGGATGAGAAGCTTTCGGCGATCAAGGCCGCTTGCGACGAGGTTATGGCAGGCAAGCTGAACGGACATTTTCCGCTCGTTGTATGGCAGACCGGATCGGGCACGCAGTCGAACATGAACGCAAACGAGGTTATTGCAAACCGCGGAAATCAGATCCTCGGCAAGACGCTCCTCCATCCCAATGACGACTCGAACATGAGCCAGTCCTCCAACGACACCTTCCCCACTGCGATGCACATCGCCGCAGTTCTCAGTCTTGAGGATAAGCTGATCCCCGCCGTAAAGGAGCTGATCGCAACCTTCGTAAGACTTGAGGAAGAAAACGCAGATATCGTTAAGAGCGGAAGAACGCATCTGCAGGATGCAACTCCCATTAAGTTCAGCCAGGAGATCAGCGGCTGGAGATCCAGCCTTGAGAAGGACGTTGAGCTGATCGAGCGCTCCATCGAGCCCCTTCGCGAGCTTGCTCTCGGCGGCACGGCGGTTGGAACCGGACTGAACGCGCCCAAGGGCTTCGACGTTGGCGTTGCCGAGGAGGTTTCCAAGATCACCGGAAAGAAGTTTGTAACCGCATCCAATAAGTTCCATGCGCTCACCTCCAAGGATGAGCTTGTATTCGCGCACGGCGCAGTGAAGGCGCTTGCCTGCGATATGATGAAGATCGCAAACGATATCCGTTGGCTGGCATCCGGCCCTCGTGACGGTCTCGGTGAGATCTTTATTCCCGAGAATGAGCCCGGTTCCTCCATCATGCCCGGTAAGGTAAACCCCACCCAGTGTGAGGCGGTTACCATGGTTGCCGTGCAGGTTATGGGTAACGACGTTGCCGTAAGCATGGCGGCATCGCAGGGCAACTTCGAGCTGAACGTATTCATGCCCGTTTGTATCTATAACTTCCTGCAGTCCGCAAGACTTCTTGCAGAAGCGATCGTTTCCTTTAATAAGAATTGCGCTGTCGGAATCAAGGCAAACAGAGAGAAGATGCACCACAATCTTCATAACTCTCTGATGCTCGTTACCGCTCTCAACCCCTACATCGGCTATGAGAATGCGGCAAAGACGGCAAAGAAGGCATTCAAGGACAATATTTCTCTGAAGGAAGCCTGCGTTGCGCTCGGATTCCTGACGGCTGAAAAATTCGATGAGGTTTTCCATCCCGAGCAGATGGTATAAATCGGAGGTAATAAAAGTGAAGGTTAGTTATTTCCCCGGATGCACCTTGAAGAACAAGGCGAAGGATCTGGATGCTTATGCATACAGCTCTGCCGAGGCTCTCGGTGTAACTCTGGAAGAAATTGAAAATTGGCAGTGCTGCGGCGGCGTGTTCACGGCTTCGGCAAGCGAGGTTGCAACCAAGCTTTCCTCGGTGCGCGCGCTGAAAAACGCGGCCGACAAGGGCCAGCCGCTTGTAACGGTTTGCTCTGCTTGCCACAACGTGATCAAGCAAACGAATCACGCAATGCAGACCAACGCGGCTTTTGCCGATAAGGTCAACCGCTATATGGCAAACGACGGTGGCTATCAGGGCGAGGCTGAGGTATATCACTACCTCGAGATGCTTCGCGACCTCGTTGGCTTCGATAAGGTAAAGGAAAAGGTTGTGAATAGCCTGAAGGGCAAGAAGATCGCGGCATACTACGGTTGCCTGCTTCTGAGACCGAATAAGGTTATGCGCATGGACGATCCCGAGAATCCCACCATCATGGAGGATTTCATTCGTGCTCTTGGCGCGGATGCTGTGGTTTACGCCAGAAGAAACGAGTGCTGCGGCGGATATATTTCCGTTGAAAGCCCCGAGGCGGCGAAGAAGAATTCGAACGCCATTATCGAAAACGCGAAGGCGGCGGGCGCTGAAATGATCATCACCGCCTGCCCGCTCTGCAAGTATAATCTTGTGAAGAACGGCGCGGATATTCCCGTTGTTTATTTCACCGAGCTTCTCGCAGAGGCTCTCGGTGTGAAGGAGGATACAAATGGAAAACAGTAAGTATCTTCGTGAAGAAATCATCCGCATGAGCGGCGTAAACACCGCGAAGTGCATGAAGTGCGGAAAATGCTCCGCTACCTGCCCCGCATACGATGAGATGGAGTATCATCCGCATCAGTTTGTAGGCATGGTGGAAACGGGCGATATCGAGCCGCTTCTTGCATCCGAGTCGCTTTATAAGTGCCTCTCCTGCTTCGCTTGCGTGGATCGTTGCCCCAGAGGCGTTGAGCCCGCGAAGGTGGTGGAGGCTGTTCGCCTGGCCGCCGTAAGACGTCAGGGCGCAAATCGCATGACGGCAAATGACGTGCCCGCCATGATCGAAGAGGATACCCCTCAGCAGCTTCTCGTAAGCGCTTTCAGAAAATACACGAAGTAAAGGAGGAAAAGACAAATGCAAAGAGTTGGTGTTTTTGTATGTTGGTGCGGAAGCAATATCGCAGGCACGGTTGACGTGCAGGCCGTATCCGAGGCGCTGAAAAATGAGCCCGGCGTGGTCTTTTCCGCCAATTATCAGTATATGTGCTCGCAGGCAGGCCAGGAAATGATCAAGGCCGCCGTGAAGGAGCATAATCTCACGGGCATCGTTGTGTGCTCCTGCTCTCCCAGAATGCATGAGGCCACCTTCCGCAAGACGGCGGCGGCCGCAGGCCTGAACCCCTACATGGTGGAGATCGCCAATATCCGCGAGCAGTGCTCTTGGGTACATAAGGATATGATGACCGGAACGGAGAAGGCAATCATCCTCGGTAAGGCGGCAGTTGCGAAGGTAAACCTCAATGCGCCCCTCACGCCCGGAGAG
>JAZQWS010000180.1:0-59013 GCA_045632465.1 Eubacteriales bacterium | reverse complement strand
CGAATATTTCGCAAAATCTCTGGCAGAGGGTGAGCATTACACCTCGTATATCAAGCGCCTCTCGAAGCAAACCGCAGGCGAGAAGGTTATCTTCTTCTATGCGATCCAGCTTCTCGGCGTTGCGCCGAGTGAAAGCGAGCTTGCCACGGCATATGAGGAGATCCTCAATGAATTCGCAAAGCAGAATTGCCTCTTGGATGAGAGCTACGTGGATCAGCAGAAAACCGAGGAAGAGAAAAAGGCGGCTTACGCGGAGTATATGGCTGAGATCGCCAAAACCAAAGAGGGACTTCTCGAGGTGATGGGAGAGGAATATTTCCTTGAAAGCGCGTACTACAACCATTCCTTCCCGAAGCTTCTTGCATTGACGAAGATCACCTATGAGGGTAAGGGACACAACGGATAATAAAATGCGGCTTGAATTTCAAGCCGCATTTTATTAAATAGGAAGAAATTTGAGAAAAACGTTTAGTTTTTCTCTTCCTCACAGGCGCAGATATTATTTTTCTGTTTTTTACAGAAAAAATGCTTGATTTTTTCGCATTTTTCCGTTATTATATTCTTGGAAGCGGAAAATATCCCGCAGAGACCAACGGCGGCCAACGCCGTAACCGTTAAGGCAAAGAGAGGATGGCGCTTTCTTCTTTCTCTTTTGGAAAACAGCATATCGAAATCCTTTCATTTTGATTTTGTTCCGAGATTAGTTTTCCGCCTTTGATCAAAAATATGTAAGTCTTTGGAGAAGCCTATGATTTTATGTAAAAGCTGTGGATACGAGGGCGTGTACGAGGGGCGCAAATGCGCGCAATGCGGTGCCGAATTCTCGCTTTCCGCAGAAGAAATTTTGCAGCTGGAGGATGAGCGCCGCATTGCCATCCGCGATGGCGCGCATGAAACCGCCACGGAGCTAACGCATATTCTTGCCGATGCAGGGCATCCTGCCGCCGCCGCTATGTATGGGCGTATGCTCTATGAGGGAAGCGGTGTTCGCGAGGATGCGGCGGCCGCTATGGAATATCTCTCGCTTTCCGCGAGAGAGGGCGATGCGAAGGGCGCGTTCTTCTATGGAAAGGTGCTGAAAAAGCAAGGAAATGAGCAGGGGAAATTCTTTCTCCTTTATTCGGCCCTCTTGGGGTATGGAGAGGCATACGATGCCGCCGCCACGATCTTTCAGGATGCAGGGCAGGAGGCAGATGCGATCGCCTATCTTGGCCTGGCGGCCGCTTCGGGCAGTCGCCGTGCCGCCGCTTCGCTTGCCGTTCGCTATGATCGCGGCGCGGGCGTTGCTTCGGACGAGGGGATCGCTAAATGGTATCTTTTGCATGCCGCGCCCTTGCCGCCGAACGTGTGGCCGCTTGCATTCCGCTTGAGAAACGTGCAGGCAAAAGAGCCTCCCGCGCCCACTGTGCCGCATCTTTCCGCCCTGATTCGTGAGATGATGGAGCGCGCGGATAAGTGCGGATATCAAAAAGCATATCTGAATCTTTGCCAGATGCTCGCAACGCGAGGGGATGCGCAGGCGCAATGCCGCCTCGGTCTTCTCTATATACAGGGCTATCTCGGTGCGCCGGATGCCGAAAAGGGCAAGGACGTTCTTCTGTATTACGGAAAAAAAGGAAACGCCGCCGCATATCTTGCTTTGGCGGATGCCTATCGCTTTGGGGCAGGGATGCCGCTTTCGCGCATGGATGCCATCGCCTGGTATAATGCCGCCAAGGCGCTCGGCTCGGCAGAGGCTTGCATCCGCCTGGGAGATCTTTATTCGGAAAATGATCGCGGCCAAAATATTCCGTATGCCTATGCGCTGTATCGGGAGGCTCTCTCTCTTGGCTCTCGCGAGGGAGCGGATAAAGCGCGCGCCATCGAGGAGCGCCGCGAGGAGCTTTTTGCGCGTGGCAAAAAGCAATATACCGATGCCCCCGAGGATGCCTTTTCGAGCTTTGCGCTCGCGGCCTCCATGGGCTATGCCCCCGCCTCCGTGATGCTTGGCTTCTGTTATGAGGAGGGAATTGGCGTTTCTGTGGATCGCCGCCGCGCCTTCCTTTGGTATGAGAGCGCCGCGAAGGAAAAGGAAGCTATGGCGGAATATCGCCTTGGCCGCTGTTATCTCCACGGCATCGGCATTAACCGCAATTTCAAAGCGGCGCATATGTATCTGCGCCGTGCCGTCGCCGCAGGTGTTGAGGAGGCAAGAGAGGCGCTCTTTGCGCTTCTTGCGCGCCGTGGTCAAAAGCTTCTTTCGTCCCTCTATTCCATGGGCATGCGCCTTCTTTATCAGGGCAAGTATGCTGCCGCGCGCACCGCAATGGAGCGCGCCGCTGAGCTTGGTCACGCGCGCGCCCTGTATACGCTGGGCGCCCTGCATGAATTCGGTATCGGCGGCAAGGCCGATCGCGATCTCGCATATTCCACCTATCGCGCCGCCGCAGAAAAGGGATTCGTTGATTCCCGCGCCGCATATAAATCCGTTCTTCTTAAAATGTTCCATGCAAAAAGAGCGGAAGGCGCGCTTATATAAAAAATGGGAGAGCATTCAGCTCTCCCATTTTTTATAGCATCAGATCCTTTTTAAAATAAAGCGATGCTTTTTCGTTCTCGGTCAGCACGTCGAGACCTTCAACGCCGTTTACGCGCATATCCGTGTGTGCGCGGTTGGGAACGGGCGGATCGCTGACAGGCTGTGCAATGTGGGGCGAGTTGATAGAGGGAAATTCCTCGATCGGCGCATCCTCTCTCTTGCGTTCTTTCATTTTTGATCTCCTTTCATAGAGACGGTATCTCTATCTTTTCAAGGAGACCGTTCTTCTATACGGAGAATAAAATGGAAAGAATTCTTTGCAAAATGATTATTTTTCCTCAAGCGATGCTTCGTATTTCGCTATAAACATCATCTGGCTTGCCGCGCCCGTGTGGCAGTTCAGCCAAAAATCCTCGAGCGTTTCTTCGCATTTTTCCTCTCGGAAATAGGTCGGAATTGCGCCGCTCTGCTCGTTTTGGTGATTCGCAACCGTGGTGGCAAGGGCGCGTGCTTTTTCGAGGAAGAGGGGATTTTTCGTCAGCTTGTGCGCGTAGATAAAGGCCTGCACTGCACTCGTCGTACTTCCGTTGATCGGATGATACCAGCCGTATTGCTCAAGTCCTGCGGGGTAGAGCCATTGGCTCGTATCCCATTTTGCGGAGGGGGCGTGCGGCCCCCAAACAACGAACTGATCCTCGATATAGCGGCAGAGATCCAGCGCGGTTTCGATCGTCTCGGGCGTATGCTCTCGATGCTCGGTGATAAATCCCATATAGTTTTTGGCGTTAAATTGAGTGAGATTTTCGTAATTGGCGGTGGGGTGAACGTCCTCAAACTGTCCTTCCCAGTTGTAGGTCGCAAGACACTTTTCTTCGATGTAAGCAAGTCCCCGCTCGGCCGCCGTCTTATAGCGCGCATCGCCGGTTTTCTCTGCAACGTCAAAGAGAAAGCTGATGATCATGTCGGGAATGCAGAGATTTTGGGTGGTGCGCTTTCCGCTTTCCGCATCGATCAGAAGCGGCCAGCTTCCCTCGGGCGTGATCGTGTTCACATAGTAATCCGCGATCAGGATCGCCTCGTCAAAATAGCGCTGCTTTCCGCTTGCCTTTGCAAGCGAAAGGTAGGCGCCTCCCACCTGCGCAGGGTAGATCATCATAATTTTTCCGAGATTCTTATCGGCCACATAGTTGGTGCCAATGCCCGCAGGGCGGAAATCAATATAATACGTCGGGGGCAGACCTGCCGCGGCGCTCGGCGCTTTGAAGGTGATGGAAAGCAGGTAGTCTGCCGCCTTTTCTGCGATCTGCAGAGCTTCGTCTGCCGCCGTCTCATCGATCTTCGAAAGATTCACCATAGATTTGATGATCGCTGAGATCATCTTGGAGGGATAAACGTAGTAGCTGTAATTCGGATCAGGAGTGCCGTGCGTGAGAAAATGGCGCACGTAGGGTTGCTCCAGCACGTAGCGGAAGCCTTTCTTTGCGCAATCCAAAAAGCTTTGCTTCTGCGCGGGATAGGCATCGCGTCCCATAAAAGGTGTGCATTTATAGAAGGTGCGCGCGCCGGTCAGAAAAAGCACCTTGCCCTCCGCATCCAGAGCCTCAACCGTCAGCGTCACCATACCCGGTGCGATCGCGCCCCAAATGGGCGTCAGAAGCTCGGTCGGCTTTTTTGCTACGAAGGAATGCTTCTTTCCCTCGCAGTCGGTGGCGGTGAAAAGATATTCCTTTGCCAAGGACGAAACGGGGAAGCCGAAAGCAGGCACGTAGGTAAACTGCGTTGCGTTCGCATTCCAGAAGGGACGCCCGAAAGCGCCGCCGTGATGCGCGGTAAGCTCTCCGCTATTATATTCGGCCAGAGCGGCCGCTTTGAAATCGATCATAGAAATTCTCCTTTAGAGATTACTTCCGAGGCTTTTTCTCGGTATTTTAAGAATAACATATTCCGTCCCCTAAAACAAGGGATTTTTTTATTTTTATGGAAAAAATCTATACAGTAGCGGAAAAATTCATATTTTATATTTCGCTATTAGGATTGGTTGCTTTTACATACTGTTTTTCTTGACTTTTTTCACAATGTATGATAGAATATATTCGGCATCTCGGATGCCCGTAGAGCACCATATACGTGTGGCAAACAGACGAGCTTCGCTCTTGCTGTGCCATTACGTTGGCGAAATGGCGGTTGCTTCCCTTGATCGGGAACGCAGATTCTTTTTTTGCCTTCCCGAGAGGGGAGGTGATGCCGATGTTCGTTACTTGGGAAATGCTGTTCCTGCTTGCAGGATTCATAATGGCACTTCTGACTTACATAGACAATCATAATAAAAAGAATTAACCGCCTCTGCCGACCAAAGCTAAGCGGTTAATTCTTTAACTTATTTGCTTGGGAAGCAACCGTCATCGGTGCTCTCCGTTAATATTATAGCACATATTTTTTGTTGTGTCAATACCGTTTTATAGAAAAAGGAGAAGCGCCGTGCTTCTCCTTTTTTGCTTTTTTAGCTATTCGTATCAATGTAGGGCATGTAAGCCTTCATGTAGTCAAGTCCGGAGGCAACCGTTGTGATCACCATAATTCCCATGCAGATGTAAGCCGCGATATGATTTTCCGCGCAGAAGGGGAAGATCACGGGCTCAAGAAGGATAACGATCGTTCCAACCATCTGAGAAACGGTTTTGAGCTTGCCGAACATGCTTGCCGCAACCACGATGCCGCTCTTTCCCGCAACCACGAGGCGCAGGCTGGTAACGCCGAGCTCGCGCAGAAGGAGAATCAGAACAACGGCGGTGAAAACAAGGCCCATCGTAACCTCGCCTTCGATCAGGATGAGCGCGAGAATGGAGATCAGCGAGCCGAGCACCATGAATTTATCCGCCAGCGGATCGATAAACTTTCCGAAATCGGTCACAAGATTGTATTTTCTGGCGATCTTGCCATCCAGCATATCCGTCAGTCCCGTGATGAGGTAAATGATCGCGGGAATCACGCGCCCCCAAACGGGAATGCCGCGCATCCAAAACAGAGCGATAACGAAAATGGGAACCAAAGCACAGCGCAAAAGAGAAAGTGTGTTCGGCAGATTCATAGAAGCCTTTTTCATTTTTTATATCTCCTTAAAATTTTATTTTTTAACAACAGTACCAACGAGATCGTAATCCAGCGCCTCGGTGATCTTCACCTTCACGAAGCAACCCGCATTCAAGCGCCCCTGCGAGGTGAAATAAACCTTTCCGTCCACGTCGGGTGCATCGGCGGCACTGCGGCCGTAATGAATCTCGGCAACAGTGTCGAAGCCCTCGCAGAGCACCTCGATCGTCTTGCCGATCTTCTCCTCGTTTTGCTCCTCGGTGATGGTCAGCTGGGTTTGCATCAGGATATCGTAGCGATCCTGCTTCACCTGCTCGTCGATCTGATCCTCCATCAGTGCGGCGGGCGTTCCCTCCTCAGGGGAGAAGGTGAATGCACCGAAGCGATCGAAGCGCGCTTCCTTTACGAAAACGCAAAGCTCCTCAAAGTCGCTCTCGTCCTCGCCGGGAAAGCCAACCATTGCGGTGGTGCGCAGGGTGATGCCCGGAACCTCGCGGCGAAGCTTTTTAACGGTTTCCTTGATCAGCGCCTGTCCGCCGTGGCGGTTCATGCCCGTGAGGATCTTGTCCGAAATGTGCTGGATCGGAATGTCCATATATTTAAGAAGGCGGGGATTGTCACGAAGCTCCGAGATCAGCTCGTCCGTGATCTTATCGGGATAGCAGTAAAGCAAGCGGATCCAGGGAATCTTCGTTTCCTCGGTCAGCGCGCGCACCAGGCGCGCAAGGCTGTATTCGCCGTAGATATCAAGGCCGTAGCGTGTGGTATCCTGCGCAATGAGGTTCAGCTCCTGAACGCCGATGGCCTCCAGCTCCTTCGCCTCCTTCACGATGTCCTCAATTTTACGGCTGCGGAATTTTCCGCGAATGGAAGGAATCGCGCAGTAGGTGCAAAGGTTGTCGCATCCCTCCGCGATCTTCAGATACGCGGTATGCTCGGGGGTGGTCAGGAGGCGCTCCTCGTTTAAGGACGAGGTGTTCTTATCGCGGAAGGAGGTGTATTTCTCGCCTCTCTGCACGGCCTTGCAGGCCTCCACGATGTCCACGAGGCTACCAACGCCGATCAGCGCGTCCACCTCAGGCATTTCCTTCATAACCTCCTCGCGATAGCGTTCAACGAGGCATCCGGTTGCAATGATATGTTTACATTTTCCGTTCTTTTTAAGCCAGGCGATATCCAAAATGTTGTCGATCGACTCCTGTTTTGCGCTTTCAATAAAGCCGCAGGTGTTGACGATAATGATCTCTGCCTCGCTTTCATCGGGGGTGATTTCAAAGCCCGCATCGTGGAGCTTTCTGAGCATCACCTCGGTGTCTGTCAGGTTTTTCACGCATCCGAGAGATATGAATCCAACTTTCGTCATAGCTTCAAATTCCGTCTCATTTCAAGTATTTTTGCAGGCGCGGTCTGTATCTCAAAAAATACACGCGCACTATCATGGTTAAAAAAAGGTCGTAGGCAATGAAAGCAACGTTGGCAACGATCCAAAGGATCAGCGGGCTTTCGTACCAGATTTCAGCGCCCATGCTGAAAATGTTTTTGAGGTCGCTGCCCGTGCCGAAGAAATCAACGCCGAGGATCAGGCTCATCCCCTCTGCCATCAGAAAAAGGCAGGCGTTATAGAGCGGGAGCTTGATCGGCCACCAAAGCATGCGCGGCAGTTTTTCGATATATCCCTTCAGGATGGGGTATATTCCGTAGAGAAGAAAATATTCGATCCAAAGCAGGCTTTGCGGAAAAAAGAGAAAGGAGAGGAGCGTGGTGCAAAGCCAAGCAATAAAGGTATAGGGTGCGCCCACCTCGATGTAAATGAAGGCGATGCAGATGGAGGCGATGGCCGCCGCCGTCAGATCCAGCGCTTCAAAAACCGCGCCGAGTGCCAGGATGACAACCGAGAGCGCGCACATCATGGCGCTGAGCGTAACCTTTTTTGTAGATCTCATAAGCAGGGGATCAGGTCGCCGCCAAGGCATTCGCAAAGGCAGTCCATGCAGATCAGGTTGGCACAGCAATCGCAGGCCTCGTCCGTTGAGGAGCGGCGGCGGTTATTCATGCCACCGTAGTAGGTGCTTCCGTAGCCCCTTGCCTGGCCGTTGAACATTTGCTTTGCCTTCTGATATTCGATATTGGAGGGATCCATCATGCAGGCGGTTTCCAGCTCGCGCATCGCATCGTTCACGCGGCCTCTTTGCATGAGAACCACGCTCTTGAGATAATGCCATTCTGCGCCGCAATCATATTCCGAAAACTGCGAAAGCTTCTTTTCCGCTTCCGCAAAGCGGCGCGCGTTGAGAAGGCGGCGGATCTCGCCGTAGCGGGGATCGGATTGATAGGAGCTGCTCTGCTGATAGCTTTGGCCATTGGCCGCGCCGCTCTTTTCCTCGCGCATTCTCTGAATCTCATCATAGGCCTCGTTAACCTCCTGCATCTTCTCGTTTGCGAGGTCCTTCAGGGGGTTATCGTCGGTATAATTGTCGGGATGGTATTTTCTGACGAGGTTGCGGTATGCCTCCTTGATCTCGTCATCCGTTGCGTCGTATTTAACGCCGAGGATAGAATATGGATCTTTCATAAAAACTCCATTCTGCCGCCCGTGGCGGCGTGCAAAAAATGATGATGCTTTAGTCTGCTATATCCAAGGGATCGGGAACTGTCGGCACTTCATCCAAAAAATCGATCTGCTTCAAAAGCCCGTTGTAAATGATGTTGCGGATCAGGGCCTCCAGCGTCAGGCTTCCGCGGAAATCCAGAAGATTCACGGCCGCCTCCATGCGCGTGCATTCCAAAACGAGCGCCGTGCGCATCGTTTGCTTGTTTTCCTCCGTCAAGGGCTGTTTATCATAAGAAAGAACGTAAGGATTGAATCGTCCTTTTTTGAGATCCTCCTCATAATCCTTTGCCGCATCGGCCGCGTAAATAAACTTTCCGAGCCGATAGCCGATCTCTCTCGTGATGATCGCATCCTCGCCCGAAAGGCCGTGGGAGAAAATTTCGCCGAGAAGCTCGCCGAAGGGATGCGCGCAGGTATCAACGCTTGCGCACGCCTCTTTTTCAAGTCTTCCGATCTCGGCAAGCTTTGCGGAAATGATCGCTTCAAGCGTTCCGTATTCCGCCGCTTTTTTTCTTGCGTGCCCGAGAAGGGGCTTGGCAGGTAAAAGTCCGATGCGCGTGAAAGCGCCCTCGTCCGAAAGATCGTCCTTCATTTTATAATAAGAGAGAAGGGCAAAAACCTTTGCCGTATATTCGGTCGCGCCGTTGGGCAAAAGCATCGGTCGGCTCTTGATGGGATGCGCAAGGCAGCGAGAGCGCTTTGCGCCGATGTTCTTTTTGTCCTCAAACACCATGCGAAGGAGCGCCAAAAACACGCTGTCGTAGGTTAAGAATATGGGGGAAAGTGCGCCCGTATGCGCCTTCATCTGTCGGCAGATGCCGCAGTAGGTCGCCTTATAGAAGGCGTATTCCTTCACGAGGAGCGTTCCCTGATCGGGCTTAACGAAGCCGAACATTATGCCTTATCCTTAAGTCCCTTGCGGGAGAGGGAGATTCTCTGCTTCTTCACATCAACGTCCTTGATGCGAACCTCAATAACGTCGCCAACGGAGAAGAGGTCTGCGGGATGCTTGATGAAGCGATCGCTCATCTCGGAGATGTGAAGCAGACCGTCGTGGTGAACGCCGATGTCAACGAAGCCACCGAAGTCAACCACGTTGCGCACCGTGCCCTTGAGAAGCATATCGGGCTTCAGGTCGGTGATCTCGAGAACCTCGGAGGAAAGCACGGGCGCGGGTGCATCGTCGCGGATGTCTCTGCCGGGCTTTTCAAGCTCCTTGATGATATCCTCGAGGGTGGGCTCACCGCAGCCAAGCTCCTTTGCAAGCTTTGCCTTGCCGTATTGCTCTGCCTTGAAGCGGAGCAAACCAAGATCGCCGGAGCGAACGTCGTCGGTCGAATAGCCGAAGCGGCTGAGAAGATCCTGCGCGATCGCGTAGGACTCGGGGTGAACGCCGGTGGAATCCAAAACGTCCTTGGCATCGTGAATGCGGAGGAAGCCCGCGCACTGAACGAAGGCCTTTTCGCCAATCTTCGGAACCTTCAGGATCTGGCGGCGGTTCTTGAATTCGCCGTTTTCCTCGCGGTAAGCAACGATGTTCTTTGCCGCGGTGGCATTGATGCCCGAAACGTAGGAAAGCAGGGAATAGGAGGCGGTGTTGATGTCAACGCCAACGCCGTTAACGCAGTCCTCAACCACGCCGCCGAGCGCCTCGGTGAGTCTTGCTTGCTTCATGTCGTGCTGATACTGGCCAACGCCGATGGCCTTGGGCTCGATCTTAACGAGCTCGGCAAGGGGATCCTGCAGTCTTCTCGCGATGGAAACCGCGCTTCTCTGTGTAACGTCAAAATCCGGGAATTCCTCCGCGCCAAGTTTGGATGCGGAGTAAACCGAAGCGCCCGCCTCGGAAACGATGGTGTATTTCACGCCTGCGGGGCATGCGGGATCGCGCAGAGTGTCTGCGATAAATCTTTCGGACTCGCGGGAGGCCGTTCCGTTACCGATGGAGATAACGTCGATGCCGTACTTCTTGATGAGAGCCAGAACCTTCTTCTTTGAGCCCTCGATATCGTTGCGAGGCTCGGTGGGGTAAATAACGCCGGTGTCAAGCACCTTGCCCGTCTTGTCAACCACGGCGAGCTTACAACCGGTACGGAAGCCGGGGTCGTAGCCGAGAACGGTCTTGCCCTTGAGGGGTGCAACAAGAAGAAGGTTGCGCAGGTTTTCGCTGAACACCTTCAGCGCGCCCTCGGATGCATCGTCAAAGAGGGAGGCGCGAACCTCGCGCTCGATGGCGGGGAAGAGCAAGCGCTCGTATGCGTCGGTCAGGGTTGCCATCAGGTAGGGAAGCGCGGGAGACTTCTTGTTGGTGATCACCTTTGCCTCCAGCTGTGCAAGCGCATCCGCTTGCTCTAAGGTAACGCTTACCTTAAGGAATTCCTCCTTCTCGCCGCGGTTGATCGCGAGAACGCGGTGTCCGCGAAGCTTCTTGATCGGCTCGGAGAAATCGTAATAGTTTTCGTAAACGGAGGGCTCATCCTTTGCGGCCTTGGTGGTCAAAGCGCCATGCTGCATCGTGAAGGCACGGAGATTTTTGCGGATCTCCGCATCGTTGGAAACATCCTCTGCGATGATATCCGAAGCGCCCTGCAAAGCGGCCTGCGCGTCAGGCACTTCCTTGCCTTCCTCAGCGGAAATGAAGCTTTCGGCGTAAACGTCGATCGCGGGATCGTATGCGTCCTTTTGCTCGAGAATGTACTGCGCCAGGGGCTCGAGTCCCTTCGCTCTTGCGATGGAGGCGCGGGTGGTTCTCTTGGGCTTGAAGGGGCGGTAGATGTCCTCGAGTTCAACGAGGGTTTTTGCCATATTCAATGCGGCCTCGATTTCGGGGGTGAGCTTCTCCTGTGCGGCGATCAGCGCGGCGATCTCGCCTCTGCGCTCGTCCATCTTGCGCAGATACTGCAGGCGATCGTCCAGAGCGCGCAGGGTGGTGTCATCCATGCTGCCCGTAACCTCCTTGCGGTAACGGGAAATGAAGGGGATGGTGTTTCCCTCGTCAATGAGGGCAACGGTCTTTTCCACCTTCTCGGCATCGAGTCCGAGTTCTTTTGCTAAGGTTGCGATAATGTCCATAGTGTCTCCTTATAGTAAGCCCGAATGCGGGCAAAAAAATCCATACTGAAATTTATTGTTGCGAGGCGAGAAGCGCATCGATCTCCTCTTCGGTGAGATGGCGCCACTTGCCGCGCTTCATCCCCTCAGAAAGCGTGAGATTTGCAAACCGAATGCGCTCCAGGGTAACGATGCGGTTATCGATCGCGCCGAGCATGCGCTTGATCTGATGGTATTTTCCCTCCGTGAGGGTGATGCATCCGCCGAGGCGATCTGCATCCGAAACGAGGCGCGCGCTCTTGCATTCGTATCCGTCGCCGAGCGTGATGCCCTTTTCGAAAATCTCCTCCGCATCCGGAGCGAGCGGCACCTTGCAGGTGAAGCGGTATTCCTTTTCCACGTGGTGCTTCGGGGAGAGAAGCATGTGCGCGTTCTTTCCGTCATTGGTTAAAAGCATCAGACCGAGCGTGTCCTTATCGAGGCGCCCAACGGGGAAGAGCCCCATCTTGCGGTATTCCTCGGGGAGCAGCTCGGTAACGAAGGGGTGCTGCTTATCCTCCGTTGCGCTCACGTAGCCCTCGGGCTTGTTGAGCAGGATATAAACGAAGCGGTGATATTCCACCTCGCGGCCGAGAAAGGTCACCTTGTCCTTTTCGGGATCGATGTGCTTGGCCGTGTCCTTAACAACAGCGCCGTTGACGGTGATGCCGCCGCTCTTTGCCGCCTTGGCTGATTCCTTTCGGGAGGCAAGACCGCACTCGGAAAGAAATTTATCGATGCGCATATCCTTCTCCCTTCTGAAAATCCGAAGCGCAAAAGTCCTTCGCTTTTTTTGCGGATAAATTTACACAGTAGTATTTTACCACAAATTCCTTCATTTGTAAAGGAATTTATAAAGAAAATATTTTAAATAAAGTGTGACCGCAAAAATCGCGGGATGGAAAAAAGGGGAAGGCATAAATTTTGTGCAAGCGAAAAAAATAATGGCAGAGGCGGCGCATACTTTAGCCGCCGAAGTCCAAAAAAAATCAAGCGCGTGCTTTTTTAAAACAGATGAAAATGTTTCTTTGTAAAAAACGCGTCTTTAAAAAAATATGAGGATAAATTATGAAACGAATTGTCTCGCTTTTTCTGCTCTCCCTTGTTTTCGTCGGCTCGCTTTCTTCTCTTGCCTCCTGCGGCAGAGAGAAGGGCGTTACCGTTCGATATCTGAATTTTAAGCCGGAGGTGGCCGAAAAATACACAGCTATTGCAAAAGAATATGAGAAGGAAACCGGTGTGCGCGTGATCGTGGAAACCGCCGCCGCGAACACCTATGAGCAAACCCTGCTTTCCAAGCTCCCAACGCGCGAAGCGCCAACGATCTTTCAGATCAACGGCGCGCAGAGCTATGCGGCCTATAAGGATTATCTTTCGGATCTCTCCAAAACCGGGCTTTATGCGCACCTTTCGGATAAGGATCTCGCCCTCCAAAAGGATGGCAAGGTGTATGGCATTCCCTACGTTGTGGAGGGCTACGGCATCATCTGCAACCGCCGCATTTTAGATAAATATTTCGCCCTGCCAAGCAAGGAAACCTCTTATACCTCGATCGATGAGATCGCGGATTTTGCATCCTTTGCCGCCATCGTGCGGGATATGCAGAAAAACAAGGAAGCGCTCGGCATTGAGGGCGTTTTCGCCGCCACATCCCTGAAAAGCGGTGAGGATTGGCGCTGGCAAACGCATCTTTTCAATCTCCCGCTGATTTATGAAATGGAAGAGAAAAAGATCGATGCGGCAGAAAGCTTTGCGGATTTTGAATTCACGCACAGCGAGAAATTCCGCGCGCTTTTTGATCTTTATCTTGAAAATTCAACCGTTTCGCCCTCGGCGCTCGGAACGAAAACGGTTGCCGATTCAATGGCGGAATTCGCGCTGGAAAAGTGCGCCATGGTGCAAAACGGAAGCTGGGCCTATGCGCAGATCGCGGGCGAGGCAGGCAATAAGGTGCGCGCCGAGGATGTCTTTTTCCTCCCGCTTTATACGGGAGCGGAGGGAGAAGAGGCGCCCGGCATCTGTATCGGAACGGAGAATTATTATTGCATCAATGCCAAGGCCTCGGCAGAGGAGAGGGCGGAGGCTGAGGCCTTCCTTTATTGGCTCTATTCTTCGGAAAAAGGAAAGAAATTTGTTTCCGAGGAGCTTGGATTTATCGCGCCCTTCGATACCTTTGCGAGTGGCGACGTACCAAACGATCCTCTCGCCAGAGAGGTGCTTGCCTTCATCCGGTCGGACAGCGTGAAAAATCTCCCTTGGCGCTTCAGCGTGATTCCTTCCTTGCGCTTCAAGGAGGATTTCGGTGCATCGCTTCTTGCCTATGCGCAGGGGAAAAAGACCTTCGCCGAAGTGGTTTCGGATGCCAAGCAGGCCTGGAAGCGCGAGAGCGGGCATAAATAAAGCGAAATAAGGAGATAAAAAATGAAAGGCGGCGCTCTGAAGCGGTATTTTCCCATCTTCGTTCTTCCCGTGCTTTTATCCTTCCTCATCGTATTCGTCATTCCGTTCGTGATGGGCATTTTTCTGTCCTTCACGGAGTTTTCCACCGTGGAGAGTGCCACCTTTGTTGGTCTTGAGAATTATCTGCGCGCCTTCTCGCCGGGGGATGGATTTTTGCGCTCCCTTGGCTTCACGGCGCTTCTCTCTCTTTGCGTTGTGCTTGCCGTGAATTTCGTGGCTCTCTCGCTTTCCCTCCTCTTAACGAAAAAGCTTCGCATGACGGCACTTTTTCGCGGCGTTTTCTTCCTTCCGAATCTGATCGGAGGCATCGTTCTCGGCTATATATGGAATCTTTTGCTCGGCGGCATTCTTGCTTATTTCGGCCTGGATATCACCTATTTTGCCTCTCTCGGATTTCTCGGGCTTCTGCTTTTGTCTGTCTGGCAGCTTTCGGGCTATATGATGGTGATCTATATCGCCGCCCTGATGTCGATCCCTAAGGAAACCGAGCAGGCCGCCCTCGTCGATGGGGCAACGCCGTTTCAGCTCCTTCGCTTCGTGAAGCTCCCGCAGATCGCCCCCTCCATCGCGGTCTGCGTGTTTTTAACCCTCACGAATACCTTTAAGATGTTCGATCAGAACCTTGCCTTAACGCAGGGCGCGCCGAATCGGCAAACGGAAATGCTGGCTCTGCATATCTTCCGAACCTTTTACGGGCGCATCGGCTGGCAAGGCGTTGCGCAGGCGAAGGGCGTTTTATTCTTTATCGTTGTTGCGGCTCTCAGCGCGCTTCAACTCTATTTCTCTCGCGAGCGAAAGGAAAAAATATGACAAAAAAGCAAACAAATGTTGGCGTATATGCGCTTTTAGTCCTTCTTTCTGCGCTCTTTTTGTTTCCGATCTTCCTCGTTGTGATCAATGCCTTTAAGTCGAAATTTTATATTTCTACCGATCCCTTTGCGCTTCCGCTCGGAGAATATTTCGTGGGGCTTGAAAATTTTCGCCGCGGGCTTTCCTCGGTCGGATTTTTCTCGGCCGCCCTTCGCTCCGTGGTGATCACGGTGCTTTCGGTGCTTGCCATTGTGCTTTTCTCTGCCATGTGCGCTTGGTTTCTTCAGCGCGTGGAGGGGCGCATCGGCCGCATTTTGTACGGCGCCTTCGTTTTTAGCATGGTCGTTCCGTTTCCTATGATTATGTACACCGCGACCTATCTGATTGACCGTGTTCATCTTTCAAGTGTGCTTGGCATGATTCCCATCTATCTCGGCTTTGGCGCGGGTCTTGCCATTTTTCTATACACGGCGTTTATCAAATCCCTCCCGATCGAGCTGGAGGAGGCCGCGCAGATCGACGGCGCCGGCGTTTTTTCGCTCTTCTTCCGCGTGGTACTCCCTCTCCTTGCGCCAACGGCGATCACTGTTGCGATCCTGAACGGCATGTGGATATGGAACGATTATCTTCTTCCGTATCTCGTTCTCGGCAACCGCTTGAAAACCATTCCCGTTGCCATCGAGCTTGCCATGCAGGGCGCGTTCGGCGCGGTGGATCTCGGCGGCCTCATGGCCATGCTTATCCTTGCCATCCTTCCGATCCTTGCATTTTATTTGTTTGCCCAGCGCTACGTGATAGAGGGGATCACGGCCGGCGCCGTCAAGGGATAATGCCGATGCGGTGCGGAAAATTCACAATGGCTCGCAAGGTCATCTGCACCTTGCGAGCCTGATTTTATTCAAAAAGCGGGCGAAGCTGCTTTTCCTCCAGCGCGGCGGCAAGCGCCTCGGGGATGCGCGAAAAATCCGCAACGAGCGAGTGCGGCTTGCTTTTCGGATCGTCCTGCTTCAAGGGAACGAAATAAACGCGCTTGCGCAGGAGTAGGGTTGCAATGTTGGAGAGGTTTTGCGAGAGCGAATCGTTGGAGGCAAGCGCGATCACGGTCGGGCGATCGCATCGCAGATGCGCCTTGGCCGCCATGGTAACGGTGGTGTCTGTAATTCCGTGCGCGATCTTTGCGAGCGTGTTGCCTGTGCAGGGGGCAAGGATCAGCGCCTCCAGCGGTATTTTTGGTCCGAGCGGCTCGGCATCCACGATGGAGGCGATCACGGGGCGTCCCGTGAGGCGCTCGGCCTCGGCGCGAAAATCCGCCGCTCTTCCAAAGCGCGTGTCCATCGAGTAAACGTGCTCGCTCATGATCGCTTGCACCTGTGCGCCCTGTCGGATGAGCGCGGACATCTGTTCCATTGATTGCCTCATGGTGCAGAAGGAGCCGCAAAATGCATATCCTATCATGGATTTATCCTTTCGTTGCTTGTGTTTTTGCGTTCTCGATGCCGCGCAAAACAGCGCGCGCCAGCGCGCGGCCGCCGCTTTCGTAAGCCACCCTTGCGGGCAGAGCGGAAAGCTGGCGCACCGCCACGCCCTCGCCAATGTAGGAGGCGGCCGCCAGATTCCAAAGCGGGCAGGGCGGCGCGTTTTCCTTGATGAAAATTTTGGCGGGCGCGGTCTGAATGAGAATATCCAGCCCGGAAAGATCCGCCGCCGCTCCGACCTCGTATCGGATAGCGCGGCTTTCAATGCCTGCCGCGCCCAGTCCCGTGCGAACGTAGTCGCGCTCGGTGAAAATGCGAACCCTCGCGCCGAAAAAGAGAAGCATGCGGCAAAGCGCGCGCCCGATGCGCCCATAGCCGATGATCCCAACTCTGAGATCGCGGGGGGCACGTGGGTCGGAAAGCAGATAGCCCATCGTCACCTCTGCGGTCAGCTCTGCGTTTTCTTCAATAAAGGCCTCGTCCTTTTCCACGTCCAGAACGAGCGCGCCTCTTGCGCGCAGGATCTCGGTAAGTGCCGGAGGGAAGCCGTAGCCGAAAACGAGATCCCCCGCCTTCGCTTTGGAAAGAAAGGCCTCGCAAGCTGTCTTGTTCCCTAAAAGTCCTTTGGTCGGGATCGGGAGAAGATGGATGCGAAGCGCCTCCCATCCTTCGCCCTCTAAGGCCGCCTTGGCGGCGGCGATCCGCGCATCCGTGTCATAGGTAAAAACCGTCATAATTATGCTCCGTGGCGCGATGCACTCTTGCCTCGCGCCGAAAAATGCGTATTCGGGAGCGCCCTGTAAGCCGAAAAAATGCGCCCCTACTTATATTTTATGAAATAAACGCCGAATTGGGCGCGCACAGAGACGAAAAGAAATAAAATATTTTTACACCCTCTTGACAGAATGCAAGTATTCGTGTATAATTGTATACAATAATACAAAAGAGAGGATTTTCCTATGCTTGAAATCTCATCCAAAACCAACCTCTTGGAGCAAAAAACCTATAAATATTCGCTTCAGGACGTTGCCGAGCCCAATCTTTACCGCGAGATCTATCCGTATAGCGGCGTGCCGAAGGTAGCCTTCAACCATCGCCGTGTTCCCATGGGAATGCCCGAGGATATCTGGATCACCGATACCTCCTTCCGTGACGGTCAGCAGTCCGTTGAGCCTTACACGGTGGATCAGATCGTTCATCTTTATAAGCTTCTTTCCAAGCTCGGCGGCCCGTACGGCATCATCCGCCAGACCGAGTTTTTCGTTTACAGCGAGAAGGACAGAGAGGCCATCCGCCGTTGCCAGGAGCTTGGCCTTCGCTTCCCGGAGATCACAACCTGGATCCGCGCCAGCAAGGAGGACTTCAAGCTTGTGCGCGATCTCGGCATCCGCGAAACGGGTATTCTCGTTTCCTCGAGCGACTATCATATCTTTAAGAAAATGAAGATGACGCGCAGCGAGTGCATGAATTATTATCTGCAAACGGTGGCCGAGGCCTTTGAGGCGGGCGTTATGCCGCGATGCCATCTGGAGGACATCACCAGAGCAGACTTCTACGGCTTCGTTGTTCCCTTTGTCAATGAGCTGATGAAAATGTCGCAGGATGCGGGCATCCCCGTGAAGATCCGTGTTTGTGACACGATGGGATACGGCGTTCCTTATACAGAGGTAGCTCTGCCCCGAAGCGTTGCGGGTATCATTTACGGTCTTCAGCATTATTCGGACGTTCCGAGCGAGATGCTGGAATGGCACGGACATAACGATTTCTATAAGGCGGTTGCAAACGCCTCCACCGCATGGCTCTACGGTGCATCTGCCGTCAACTGCTCGATGCTCGGCATCGGCGAGAGAACGGGTAACACGCCCCTTGAGGCCATGGTATTCGAGTATGCATCGCTTCGCGGCTCGCTCGACGGTATGGATACCACTGCCATCACCGAGATCGCAGATTACTTCAAAAACGAGATGGGATACGAGATCCCCGTGATGACGCCCTTCGTTGGCAAAAACTTCAACGTTACCCGCGCGGGTATCCATGCAGACGGCCTTATGAAGGACGAGGAGATCTACAATATCTTTGATACCGAGAAGCTCCTCGCCAAGAAGCCCTCCGTTATGATCGGAAAGGCATCCGGCCTTGCGGGCATCGCGTATTGGATCAACAATAACTATCAGCTTTCCGCATCCGAGGCGCTGACGAAGAAGAGCGACGTCGTGATCGCGCTCAAGGAGTGGATCGACAAGGAATACGAGGACGGCAGACAAACCAGCCTTTCCACGGGCGAGCTTGAGGAGAAGATCGAAATTCTCTCGGGCGGCCGCCTGCGTCGACTTTAATGAAAGGGGAATGTAAAAATGAATCATAAAACAGTATCCCTGGCAGACCAGGTTTTTGAAAGACTTGAAAGCGATATTCTTCTCGGAAAGTACACAAGAGGACAGTACCTGACCGAGCTTGCCCTCGTTGAGGATCTCGGCGTTTCGAGAACGCCCATTCGCGAGGCGCTTCGCCGCCTGGAGCAGGAGCACGTGATCGAGATTTCCTCGCGCGGCATCCTCGTTCTCGGCGTCACGGCAGAGGACCTTGCGGATATCTACGCAATGCGCCTGGAGGTTGAGCCGATGGTGGCCGCCCGTGCCGCTCTCGTTGCCACGGAGGATGAGATCAAGGAGCTTCGCGAGGCCGTTGAGCTTCAGCAGTATTACGTTGGCCGCCACGATTCCGACCGTATCAAGTATATGGATTCGCGCTTCCATGAAATTCTTTATCAAGCCAGCCACAGCACCGTTTTTTACGATACGCTTCTGCCTCTGCATAAGAAGGTGCAGAAGTTCAGAAAGGCCTCGGTGGAAAACGAGAGCCGCGCCGATAAATCCATGGCGGAGCATAACGCGATTCTTTCCGCAATCGAAAAGAGAGATTCCGAAGCCGCCGCAGCCGCTATGCGCGCACACGTGGAAAACGCAAAGAAGCATATCGTAAAGTGAGGAAGAGAAAAAATGGGACTTACCATCGCACAAAAGATTATCAAGGCGCATCTCGTTTCCGGCGAAATGAAGGTTGGCGAGGAAATCGCGCTCCGTATTGACCAGACGTTAACGCAGGACGCCACGGGAACGATGGCGTATCTTGAATTCGAAACCATCGGCATCGATCGCGTGCGCACCGAAAAGAGTGTTGCATACATCGATCACAACACTCTGCAGTCCGGCTTTGAAAACGCCGATGACCACAGATACATACAGTCGGTTGCGAAAAAGCACGGCATCTATTTCTCCCGCCCCGGAAACGGCATCTGCCATCAGGTGCATCTGGAGCGCTTCGGCATTCCCGGCAAAACGCTGATCGGATCGGATAGCCATACCCCCACGGGCGGCGGCATCGGTATGCTTGCCTTCGGCGCGGGCGGACTCGACGTTGCGGTTGCCATGGGCGGCGGCGCGTATTACATCACGATGCCGAAAATGATCCGCGTGAATCTGACGGGTAAGCTGAATCCATTCGTCACCGCGAAGGACGTCAGCCTTGAAATTCTCCGCATTCTTTCCGTGAAGGGCGGTGTTGGCTCAATTATCGAATGGGGCGGCGAGGGTGTGAAAACGCTTTCTGTTCCCGAGCGTGCCACCATCACCAATATGGGAACCGAGCTTGGCGCCACCACCTCGATCTTCCCCTCGGATGAAACCACCAGAGCCTTCCTTGCCGCCGAGGGCAGAGAAGCGGATTACGTTCCGCTTTCTTCCGATCCCGATGCGGTATACGATCGCGTGATCGATATCGATCTTTCTTCTCTTGAGCCCCTGATCGCAAAGCCCCATATGCCCGATAACGTGGTAAAGGTTTCCACTTTGAAGGGAACCAAGGTGGATCAGGTCTGCATCGGCTCTTGCACGAACTCCTCCTTGCAGGATATGCTGAAGGTTGCCGCACTTCTGAAGGGAAAAACCATCAAGGACAGCGTCAGCCTCTCGATTTCCCCCGGATCGAAGCAGGTGCTTTCAATGCTGGCTGAGTGCGGTGCGCTTTCGGATATGCTCGCCGCAGGTGCGCGCGTGCTTGAATGCGCTTGCGGTCCTTGCATCGGCATGGGCTTTTCGCCCAATTCCGCAGGCGTGAGCCTGCGAACCTTCAACCGTAACTTCGAGGGAAGAAGCGGAACGAAGGATGCAAAGGTATATCTCGTTTCTCCCGAGTGTGCGGTTGCCGCCGCGCTGACGGGCGAGATCACCGATCCGCGCCTGCTTGGCGAAATGCCTGCAATCGAAATGCCCGCGGCGTTCAAGATCGACGATAGTGCCGTGATTGCGCCTGCACCCGCAGAGGAGGCGAAGGCATTAGAGGTTCTTCGCGGCCCGAACATCAAGGAATTCCCGAAGGCCAAGCCTCAGGGGGACCGTCTGGAGGCAAGCCTCGTTCTTAAGGTTGGTGATGATATCACGACCGACCATATCATGCCCGCCGGCGCAAAGATCCTGCCTTACCGCTCCAATATCCCCTATCTTTCCAAGTTCTGCTTCGCCGTTTGCGACGAGAGCTTTGCTGAGCGTGCCCTCAAGGCGGGAGACGGCATAGTGGTTGGCGGTGTGAACTACGGTCAGGGCTCTTCCCGTGAGCATGCTGCGCTCGTTCCGCTCTATCTCGGCGTTCGCGCCGTGGTGGCAAAGAGCTTCGCGCGTATCCATGCGGCCAACCTCATCAATGCAGGCATCCTGCCCTTGACCTTCAAAAATCCCGAGGATTACGAGCTTCTTTCTCAGGATTCGATCCTTTCGATTGGTGGCGTGTTTGAAGGCATGGATAAGGGCGAAATGGTGATGGCGGACGATAAGGGACATAAGATCACCCTCACCTGCTCCTTCACGAAGCGCCAGAAGGATATCCTCAAGGCGGGCGGCCTTCTTGCCTACACCAAGGGATAAAAGCAAACAATTGTTTTCATAATTGAAGAAACGGAAGTGAAATTCTATGAATATCAAGGATATAGATAAAGCAACAGAAGCCTTCAGAAATCTGCTTCTTTCGCAGGTGAAAAGAGCGGAGGCAATGGAAAATGCGCCCGCTCCCAAGGATCTTCTTTCGAAAAAACCGCTGGTGATCGGTATCGTTGGCGGAGACGGCATTGGCCCGATCATCGTGCGCGAGGCGGCCGCGGTGCTGGCAAAGCTTCTTGAAAAGGAGATCGCCGCAGGAGAGGTACTTCTCAAAAATATCGAGGGGCTCACGATCGAGAATCGCCTTGCCAAGGGCGAGAGCATTCCCTCGGACGTTCTTTCCGAGATCCGTGCCTGCGACGTGCTTCTGAAGGGCCCGACGACAACGCCCAAGGGCGGAACGATGGAGAGCGCAAACGTTTCGCTTCGCCGTGAGCTGGATCTTTATGCCAACGTGCGCCCCGTCTGCGTTCCCGAGCTTGGAATTGATTGGATCTTCTACCGCGAGAACACCGAGGGCGAGTACGTGCTCGGCTCTTCGGGCATTGAGATCCCGGACCTGCTTTCCATGGATTTCAAGGTAACCACCGAGGCGGGAACGCGCCGCATCGCGCGCGCCGCCTTTGAATACGCGAAAAACAACGGAAAAACCAACGTTTCCATCGTCACCAAGGCGAATATCATGAAGAAAACGGACGGCAATTTCTCTCGCATCTGCAACGAGATCGCCGCCGAATATCCCGGCATCACGGCGGAGGATTGGTATATCGATATCATGAGCGCCAACCTGGTGAACGAGAAGATCCGCTCCCGCTTTGAAGTGTTCGTTCTTCCGAATCTTTACGGCGATATCATCACGGATGAGGCCGCGCAGATCCAGGGTGGCGTTGGCACGGCGGGAAGCGCGAATATTGGCGATCAGTACGCGATGTTTGAGGCGATCCACGGCTCTGCGCCCCGCATGGTGGAGGAGGGCATTGCCGAGTATGCAAATCCCTCGAGCATTCTTCGCGCTGTCGAAATGCTTCTGCGCCATATCGGAAGAGGCGCGGCGGCCGACCGTCTTGCAAAGGCGATCGCAGAGTGCGAAAGCGAAGGAAAGGTTGTCGTAACGGGTGACCGTGACGGCGCTACCTGCAAGGAATATGCGGCGTACGTTTTGAGTAAGCTGTAAACAAATATATACAAAAGAAGCGGCAACCGCATGGATTGCCGCTTCTTTTGTATATGAAAAAGCTTTTATTTTTCGGGAACGATCAAGCCGTAGCCGCCGTCCTTTCTCTTGTAAACCACGCAGGCCTCGTTGCTTTCGTCATCAAGGAAAACGAAGAACGCATGGCCGAGAAGGTTCATCTGCAGAATGGCCTCCTTGGGAGACATCGGCTTTTGCGGATAGGTTTTCGTGCGAATGTTAAATTCCTCTTCCTCCTCGAATTCATCGTCATCGTCGTCCTCAATCACGAATGCGCCCTTCTTCATCATTTTTTCAAGGCGTGTCTTGTTCTTTCGGATCTGGCGCTCCAGCCCCTCCACGGCGCGATCCAATGCCGTGATAAAGGTGTCGCTCTCTTCCTCGCTGCGGAAGGTTGCCCCTCCGTAAGGAATGGTGATTTCAAGAATTTTAACCCCCTTACGTGCCTTGCAGGTAACGATCGCCTCGGTGTCTGCGCCGAAAAACTTGTCAAATTTGAGAAGCTTCTTTTCGATCACGGTCTTGAGACTTTCGCGCACCGTCATTTGCTTTCCGTAAACTGTAATCTTCATAATCAGCACCTTTTGCCGCACCTCGGCGGCAGCCCTTTCGCAAAGTTTCAGAGTGGGCCTCCTCTCCGGGGAAAAACGAGAGGAGTTTTCCTCTGTATCTATATTATAGCACAAACTTTATGAAAAATAAACAGTTTTTGTAAAAAAACTTTAAAAAAATTGATAAATGTGTATAATTCGTAAAAACGAAAGCAAAAGATCGCAAGATTGCAAAAAAACATTGACAAGCCCTTTTCAGTATGATAAAATAAATACGTTGGGGAATGCAAAAAATGAGAAAAAGAGCATTCCCCATTGATTTTATTTTGCTTTCAAAGGAGTTTTTTTATATGGCAACGCTTCGTGATAAGCTTTGGCTTTGGGGACAGTCGCCCGATGCGCATTGGGAGTTTAATAACACCTATAATCTGCCGGATCATTCCCGTATGACGGCGGTGGAGGGGCTGATGTATTTCAATATTCCGAACATATGCCGCGTGCGCATGATGGGGCATCCTCAGCCTCCGTATGATCAGGAATCCATTGCCATGCGCCCGGCAAAAGAGGTTGTCTGGTCGCTCCTCGGCGCAGGCGGCGAGCCCGTTACCGAATGGGGTGACACGGAGGAGGTCATTCGCCAGGCAAAAATGTTTCCGAATATTACGGGCGGCGTTTTTGACGATTTCTTCCTTCCGCACCGCATCGCGCATTACACGCCCGAAAAACTTCGCGAGATCAAGGCGCGCATGGCGGCCGAGGCAGGGCGAAAGCTCGATATGTGGGTGGTTTGCTACGAGGATAAGCTGGATAGCATCGAAAACATAGCCGCATATCTTCAGGCCTTTGACGTGGTTTCCTTCTGGACCTGGAAGGGAAGCGCTTTGGATCGCGCCGAGCAGAATATTGAGCGCATCCGCGCTTTGGCCCCCGAGGCGCGCGTGATGGCGGGATGCTATATGTGGAATTACGGTGAGCATTGCGCTCTCACCCCGGAGCAGATGCGCTATCAGCTGGATCTCTATCATCGCTTGCTTCACGCAGGAAAGATCGATGGTATCATCCTCTGCTCCAACTGCATTGCCGATCTCGGCATCGAGTGCGTGGAGTACACACGCGCTTGGATCGAGGCGCATAAGGATGAGGTAATTCTTGCTCCTTGATAAAAAAAGGCGAAAAAAGCAAAAAAATGCATAGAATCCGCGCTTGCTTCTTGACAAATGGAAAAAAATGATGTATTATAAATAAGATGAAAACTCTTTGAAATAATATCAATGTTTTTGGAGGAATTCAATGGATGCTTTGAAGCATTATGCGAGCGTCGGAATCGATGCTCTGCGGTTTTATAAAAATTTGTTGGGTGAAAAAACCAACGGGGCGTATCTTGCGCTTGCCTGCATCGGCTTCGTTGCGCTTTTCGTAATCATTTTTATGGTTGCTGATTATCAGCGCGGTGCCAGCAGAGCAACGATGCGTGTGTTCTCTGCCTGTGCCGCTGTGCTGGCCGCCTTCTTCGTTGCCTGCGCGATCGGTCGTTCCCCCTTCTTCGATAGAGCCGTGCGCACGTTGATTCCCGCCGCATTGGAAAAGGCTTCGCTTGGTCCGGTTCTGGATGCAACGCTCAGAGAGGCTGTGCTTCCGTTCTTGTTCATGGGCCTGTTTTTGGTCTTCAACCTTATTTTCGGACTTCCGCACATGCTGATCTGCGGCATTCTCGGTTTCTCGTATAAAAACAACAATAAGTTTACGCGTGCCTTCGGCGCTCTCATCGGCGTTGTGCATGGCGTTCTCGTCAGCGTGATGATTCTTCTGCCTTGCTTCGGCCTCGTAAAGCCGTACGTGGATATCGTAAAGAATCCTGCGCCCGAGGAGAAAAACTACGTTGCCTTCTATGATATCTATCTTGAGGAAACCGCCGAGAGCCCGCTTTACCGTTATTCGATGCGCTTTGGCGGAAACAGACTCCTTCGCGAGCTTGAAGAGGGAAATCTGGCTGATATAATTTTGAAATGAGATACAAATAAGAACCGTTTCTTTTGGTAAAAAGCAATAAAAATCAGGCAGCTCAAGTTGCAAAAAACTTGAGCTGCCTGATTTTTTAACATCGTTTATCATAGGGGATAAACGTATTCCCTGAAAACCAACAGATGAAACAATCTTTATACCTCTTTAACGAATAATATTTCGTTTGGTTCTATTGTAAGAGAAATTTCATTGCCGCCAAACGAGAGGATTTTTTCAAGCTCGCGCGCATTATCAATTATAAAAATTTCATATTTGCCGTCTCTGCCAAGCTTTATGTTGATTTCATTCGGCTCTGAAATTTCGTAGGCTGAAATCAGAAGCTTAATCTTTTCCTCTTTCGCGGAACAAACCGAATATATTTTATCATTGTCACCTTGACACTCTACCTGGGTATCACTTTCGTAGATTTCGGAAAATGCCATAAACACATAGTACGTTTTTAGCGGTTCGAGTGTATCGCTGTCAAAAAGTCCGTTATAAACTTTTCTGATACGGGCATCGTAGTACATCAGCATATCAACGTTACCGCTATTTTGGCAAGCACACATAATTGCCGCCGTGTATGCGGCGCCCTTTAACCCTTTAATTACGCTGATGCTGTTTTTGAATTCTGCGCCCGACCATCCTGCGATATGGTTATATTCGTTCAATATGCTTTCCGTATCATTATATCCATATTTGTCAAGCATATTTCTTATGACGGCGGCTTTTTTCACATAATCATCGGGCTTTGTGCTGTAAAGATGCCAAGAGAAAAAGTCGAGAGGCGCTTTTAGCTGTTTTAAGAAAGCGTCTGCCCAATCCAGGTCGTAGGCAAGTGCGGGCCCTCCAAACTTGAGATGGGGAAACCTGTTTTTCAAATAAGTAGCTACCGTATTATAAAAATCAAAGAATTGAGCCCGAGTGCCGCTCCAGTTTAGTTTGTTGATGGCATCATCGGGATCCGAATCCGGTTCATTCCAAATTTCCCAATATATGATATTCAAATGGTATCCGTTTGCCCAGCCTTCGTTATAATGCATAATTATATGCTCACAGATTTTTGCCCATTTCAAAAAGTCGCTCGGCACGATCGTTCCGTATTTTTTTGGCCAATGCTCAATACTGGAACCAAGACGGTAGAAATTGTCGGAATTTGCTTTAACATTGTTTAATATGTATTTATCTGTCAGGCAAAAATCATATGCGCACGCATCGTCACACGATTTTGAAAAATCGGTAAAAATGCAATGAACGTCAACCAAGTGCTGAGAACCGTATTCCTCTGTTAAGCTTGCATCGTGATTGCGAACATAGGGGATTTTCAGTTTTTTAAAGGAATCAAAGTTTCCCGAGCGACCGCCTTCTCCGCAAGGGCCGTTATTTACGGCGTGCATCGGCTTGATTTTTTCGAGTTTAGTATCTCTATTGATGCGCAAAATGCTCATTTGCTTTAACCGTCCTTTTTAATGTATTGTTATATGAATTTTTTATTCACGATATTATCGCATCTGCGGGTGGATTCGTTTCGTGATATAAATGCCCTTTAAAGCATTTCATTTATGATCCGAACCGTTTCTCTAACCAACAAATCTCCGCCTTGATAACCTATAAGGCCGCTGGCCGCGAATCCGCTGTAATGTCCGCCCTTTTCTGCCTTTTGTGTGGGAATATATCCCTCAATACCATTGGCAAGCTGAACCAAAAAGGTTTGCTCTGCTTTGCTCCGCGCCTTGATCTGGTTGCCATATTTTATGAAAGGCTCGAATGGATTTGTTGCAATCGCGATATTATCTATCCGAATCACGTGTATCTCAGTGTCTAAGGTTTCCATCACCTCTTGGATTTTTGCTCTCAGCAAATCGCCGAGAGGCCCTGTCAGATTGCCAACATCGTTATAGTCAACGTCGCCAAGCTTGTTTGAAATATAATTGGCAATTGAATTCTTTGCATTTTCAACGTCTTTGGGAGTAACTCGTCTTATAGGAAGACGCATAAACTGCACCTGATGAACCAAATCGGAAATTTCTTTTGGCTCATTCGCCATGCTTTCATACACGTCTATAATCTCGCGAGCAATTCTTCTTCCGATTTTTTTCATGCCGGAAATATCAAACATCGAGGGGTCTGCTTTTCTTTTTGGTGGGGCGTTCCTAATAATATTGGGGTCATTTAACTCGCTCTCCGGCTCGACCCATCGAATTAAATCTACAGGGCACTGATCCCCCGCGATAGAGCAAAGTGGTAAAACAAACAGGTCTTTTCCAAAATAATTGCGCAACAAAGTCTTAACCTCTCCCCAAAAGTCGGGGGAAATAAACGATCTGTGCTGCACGGATTGCGCGGGACAAGCAAGATTGACAACGATTCCCGTTATCTCTTTGCTGTCGTTGAAAAAGTATAAAAGCTCTATTCCGGTGTCACTTCCGCCTTCGATCTCTTTGAAGGTGACTGTGTTTGTATCGCCCCACATTTTTGCGGAATCGTCATTATAAACGACCCTTCTGCACATACCGACGGGGGCTCTGCCGAATTCATTCACATAGGTTCCGTTTTTTAGATTTTCCCAGGCGGTAATCGCAACCTTTGTTAATCTATCAACTAAAAAATCAAAGTATTCTTCTGAAGTTATTATATCCTTATTATTAGACAAATTTGTTTTTTCCACATACTTCTTTCCTTTGGGGAGCTCCTGCATAAGAAGCTCCTTGTTTGTATAATAAAGTCCGCACTCTGCCGTTTTATTATATCTTGGATACGTCGGAGCGGTATGTGTATGTGTGGCAGAAAAAATAACCTTTGAAGCGTCTATTCCAAGATCGTTTTGGGATATTTTTTCTCGAATTGCATTTACCAGGTTATAGGAAATTCCGTTTACATCTACCGAAACCAAAGTCATTTGTTGATTATCCGATACGATAGCCAAAGCGGTTGCGGTAATTGGTTTCTCGATGAATTCAGATATTCTTTCTGCAAACTGTCCTATGAGCGATGCGCTTTTTGCAGGGGTTATATCCACTTCGCTCCACCCGATTTTTGCTTGGCTCATATAATTTTCTCCTATTTCATAACCGTATTTAAGATTCTTGACATTATAAATGGCTTTTGTTATAATAATAGTATACTACAATATATTGCTCAAAAACAGAATATATATTGCTTTTTTATTCATCTATATTGCTTTATTGGAGGCGAATGAATGGCGGAAAAAGAAATTGTCGATTATATGGTGCCTTCTGCGGCAATGCGACTGAGAACCGTTAATATGGAAACGGATAGAATTTATAAGGATACGCATTTTCATTCAGAGGTTGAAATTATACGGATGGACGAGGGGGAGATCCTTTGCCAAGTGGAGGAAACTCCCATTATTCTTGAAAAAGGGCAAATTCTTTTTATCGGTCAGGACGTTCCCCATAAAATCATTCCAAAATCAAAGAACGGCACTTTTTTATATATCCAAATCAATATTGAACAATATTTGGAATCATATCTGAGCGAAGATGAGCTTATGCTACATACTCTTTTTAGAGCAAAAAAGCTTTATAAATTTCGTTTGGTTGATGGCGATGATGCGTTTGCAACCGTGTTTTCGAGTTTTTTTGAAGAATTTAATAGCAAGAAACCCTCTTATGAACTGAATTTGCAGGCATATGTTTTAAACACGATTGTCTATATGACAAGAAACGGATTGCTTCCACCTTTGCATAAAGCATCCGAAAATGATCTTGGCGCAATTATTCCCGTTCTGAAATTTGTTCACGAGAATTATGCAAGCAACATTACGCTGGACAAAATCAGCACCTATTTTAATATGAGCAAATATCATTTTTGCCGCTTTTTCAAAAAGACTACCGGGATGACGTTGTTTTCCTATATTAACAAAGTGCGTTTGGCTTACGCTGAAAAAGAATTGATACAAACGACTAAAACGATTTACGCGGTGGCCTTGGATTGCGGTTTCCCGTCGACCACGTATTTCAATTCGCTATTTAAAAAATCAAAATCAATATCTCCAAAACAGTTTCGTTCGTTTTTTCGCAATAATGATTATAGAATGTAGAAATGCCGGGAAAGCATTTCTGCGGGAGCTGCAAGTTGATTTCATTGGCCTACGTATGATTTTTGTTCCGAATGAACCCTGTGCCAATTGCAGTTCTTTTTTGAATTCTATTGCTTTTTCGTTTTTCTTATGGTATAATCAAAAAAGAAACTATGCCGAAAGGCAAAAAGATTGGAGATTCAGATGGCAACTTTAAAGTTTGATCTTTCGAAAAATGCTGCGCCCATCCGTCTGATGAGCTGCGTGAACAATGGCCCTGTGCATAAGCGCCACGCAAACGACCAGAATACGGGCGGCACGTTTTTGCCCTATAAAGCGGCTCGTATCCCTTATGCGAGAAACCACGATGCGGCCTTTTGCGCATCCTACGGCGGCGAGCATACCGTGGATATTTCCGCGATCTTCCCGAATTTTGATGCGGATGTAAATGATCCCGCTTCCTACGATTTTGCTTGCACGGATGAATACACGCTCGCTACCCTCGAGGCAGGCACCAAGACCTATTATCGCCTTGGCCAGAAGATCGAGCACTATATCAAGAAGTTCCATATCTTTCCGCCGAAGGATTTTCAGAAATGGGCAGAGATCTGCGAGCATATCATTCGCCACTATACCGAGGGCTGGGCAGATGGTTACACGCTGGATATGCCCTATTGGGAGATTTGGAATGAGCCGGATCTTGACGTATATCAGGATTATAAGCGCACCTGGGCAGGAACAACCGAGGAATTCTGCCGTCTTTACGAGATTACCGCCAAGCACCTGAAGAAGTGCTTCCCGCATCTCAAGATCGGTGGCCCTGCCGTTGCGGGTAATATGGAATGGTCGAAGGAATTCCTTGCATATCAGGCAAAGGTCGGAACGCCGATCGACTTCTTCTCCTGGCATATCTATTGCGTAACGCCCGAGAAGGCTGTGGAGAGAGCAAAGGTCGCCAGAGCCATTATGGATGAAACGGGTTATACCGAGGCCGAGAGCATCCTCAACGAGTGGAACTACGTAGAGGGCTGGGTTGGCGAGTCCTTCAAGCGCTCCAAGAAAATGATCGCGGGCATCAAGGGCGCCGCCTTCACGATGGCAACGATGATCGCCTGCCAGAAGTCGGATGTTCTCGATATGCTGATGTATTACGATGCGCGCTTCGGCACAACCTTCAACGGACTTTTCGATATCTTCCAGGACGTGCTGAAGGGCTATTATCCCTTTAAGTTCTACGGTAATCTCTATGACTGTGCGTACGAGAGCCGTGCCGAAAAGGATCCCGAGGGAATCTATTCTCTCTGCGGCGTGAAGCCCGATGGCAAGGTGATCGCGATCGTTACTTACTATTCCTTTGAGGAAGAGGGAAAGAGAGCAAAGACCGTGAAGCTCGATTTCGGCAGAGAAGGAAAATACAATATTTATGCCTTGGATAAAAAGCACAATGGCGAGCTCGTTGCTACCACAAGCGATCTTACCTTGAAGCTTCCGCTCTTCGGCACGTATCTTATCGAAGAGGTTTAATTTGAATATAAAAAACGCGGATATTACAAAAATATCCGCGTTTTTATATTGTCTATCTTTGTTTTATTCCATGATCGTACCTTTTTAGATTTCGAATGCAATTCCGTCGTAGGCGGAGATCATGCCGTGCTCGGCGGCGATTTTTTCGAGATCCTCGGGGCTGGCGGGCGATCCGTCCTTGAAGAGGAGGGCGTTGTGCGAATAGTGCGTGATCACGTAGATGCTCTTTTCATCAAGGGCGCCCATCTCGGTGAGGCGCTCCTTGTGTGCCACGTTGTCCTCGATGGACATATGTCCGTCGCTGGAGTAGCCGAGCAGGCCGTAGGTGCAATCCGCGATCACGAGGTCGAAGTGATAGCCCCCTTTTTTGATAAAGTCGTAAACCTCTTCCTTCACGCTACCCGTGTCGTTGTTGTAAAGAACGGTCTTTTTTCCGTCCGAGATAATGTAAAGCGTGGGCTCATCCGTGCCGTGGCAGGCGGGAAGCGCCGTCACCGTGTAGCCCGCAACCGTCTTGGTTTCATAGTATGCAATGGGAGAAAAATCCACCTTGCACTCACCCTCAAGCGCATCGAACTTTGCCTTAACGCCCTTGGCGCCGACAACGGTGATGTTCTCCATTTCGTTGTGGCCGTAAGCGCCCGAGGTCATCAGAAGCTCGTTGGTCATAAAGTGATCCGAGTGCGCGTGTGTAACGATCAGGCCGCGGATCTTCGTGTAATCGTAATTGCCGTTCAGATAATGCAGATAGTTGTCCTGCCCGAAGTCAACGAGCAGATCCTCGTTGATCAAGGTCTGCGCCTGCGTGCGCACGGCTTTTCCCTTGTTTTTTCTTGCGTATTCGCAAGCGGCGCAGGTGCAGAACATGGCGGGCACTCTCTCGTATGCCGCCGTTCCCATGATTTTTATTTTCATCGTCGGAATCTCCGTTTCGTTTGTTTTTCTATATTATACTACAGGATTTTCTTGAATGCAAGACGTTTTGCCTATCTTTTTTTCATCACTTTCATATCCTATTTTGATATTTTTACTTTTGAGCGGTTGACAAATTCGCCCCAAAATGATACAATAAAAAGGATTTTTTAAAATAAAAGGAAAAAATATGTCAAAAGCGATAGAAAAAGAAAACAAAATGGGCGTGATGCCCATGAATCGCTTGCTCCTCGGCATGGCACTTCCTATGGTTGCCTCCATGCTGGTGCAGGCGCTTTATAACGTGGTGGATTCGATTTACGTTTCCATGCTCGGCCAGAATGAATTGAACGCGGTTTCCATGGCCTTCCCAATTCAGAATATCATTATTTCGATTGCCTCCGGCTTGGGTGTCGGCGTAAACGCCCTGATCTCCAGAAGCCTTGGTGAGGGAAAGCGCGATGCGGCAAACCGATATGCGGCGCTCGGTATTTTCCTCTCGGCGATCAGCTACGGAATTATGCTCCTCGTCGGCATCTTCGGGGCGGAGGCCTTCTTCCGCTCGCAAACGGCTGTGGAGGGGATCATTGAGGGCGGAACGAAATATCTCTCCATCTGCTGTATCTTCTCCTTCGGCGCATTCGGGCAGATCATCTTTGAGAAGCTGATGCAAAGCACGGGAAAAACCGCTCTCTCGATGTACACGCAGGGCCTTGGTGCGATCATCAATATCCTCCTTGATCCCGTGTTTATCTTTGGCTGGTTCGGTCTTCCTGCCATGGGCGTTGCGGGTGCGGCAGTTGCCACGGTAATCGGCCAGATCGCAAGCATGTTCTTCGGTATTTATCTGAACCATCGCCTGAATAAGGAGATCGCGGTAAGCTTCCGCGGCTTCAAGGTGGAATGGGAAAAGATCCGCCGTATCCTCGTCATCGGCTTCCCGGCGATCATTATGATGGCGATCGGCTCGGTCATGACCTATTCGATGAACCTTCTGCTCGGATATCTTGAGCCTGAGGGCGTTGCCACGGCGGTATTCGGCGTTTATTTTAAGCTTCAAAGCTTCGTTATCCTTCCCGTTGTCGGAATGACGCACGGCATGATGCCCATTGTAAGCTTCAACCTCGGCGCAGAGAAAAAGAGCCGTATGCTCGCGGCCTACCGCTACACGCTCTATTATTCCTTCGGTTATCTCTTCCTTTGCAGTGCGATGATGTTTGCCATCCCCGGCGTTCTGATCGGCTTCTTTAACCCCACGGATGCGATGCTTGCGCTCGGCAAGCCTGCGCTTCGCATTATCGCCGTTGGTTATCTTTTCACGGCGTATAGCTTGATCAACAGCTCCTTCTTCCAGGCTATGGGAAGAAGCGTCCTCTCCATGGTGATGAGCATTGCGCGCCAGCTCGGCTTCCTCGTTCCTCTCGCGATCTTCTTTGCCTTTGCGTTTGGTCTCGAGGCGGTTTGGTGGGCGATTCCTATGGCGGAATTCGGTGTTCTGATCGTTGCGATCTTCGGCCGCATCCGCATAAATAAAAAGGTCATCAACCTGATTCCAAATGATTAAATGCAAATAATTATTTGCAATATATATGATTTTTCATTGAGGTGAACACATATGGATGAAATAATCGGCCAGATCCTCGGCATCGTTGCAACGGTCATAACGGCGATTTCTTATCAGGTGAATCATAAGCGCGGGCTTCTTGCCGTGCAGAGCGCGGCAACGCTCTCAACCTGCCTCAGCTATCTCTTTCTCGGCGCGATGTCGGGCTTTGCCCTGAATATCGTTTGCCTCGTGCGAAACGGCGTTTTCTTCTTTTTTGATAAGAACCAAAAAGGAACGGCGTATCGCATTGCGGCGGTTCTGCTTGCCATCTGCATGGTGGTGCTTGGCGCGCTTTCCTGGCAGGGATGGATCTCGCTTCTGATCATTGTTGCTCTCGCGCTCAATACGCTCTTTATGGCGTTCGGAACGCCGCAACGCTTGCGCCAAAGCGTTTGCTTCACGTCAGCGCTTGTTCTTGCATATAACATTTGCGTATTCTCCGTCGGCGGTATCATGAACGAGGCGCTCGCCATCATTTCCTCCATTGTCGGTATCTTCCGTTACCGCAAGGAAAAAGAACAGACGGCAGAAAATTAAACCTATAAAAGAAAATAGAAAAAGAAGGATTGCGTTCTGCAATCCTTCTTTTTTGTGTTCAAAATACGAAAGCCTCGGATATTATACCTGAGCCTTGAGGCCGTAAGCCTCGTAAGCCTTCGCAATGGCTTCCATTGCGGGAGCAAGCTCCTGCTTGGTCAGCGTGCGGTCGCTTGCGGAGAATGCGAAGCGGAGCGTCAGCGTTGCGCTCTCCTCGCCCTCGTAAACGTCCTGCACCTTCACGGAGGTCAGGGGTGCATCGGTTGCGCTCTTGGCGGCAGCCTTCAGCGCGTCGAAGTTAACGTTTCCGATCTCGCAAACAAAGGTCATATCCATCTCGATTGCGGGGAATCTGGAGGGCTCTTCATACTTGGTCATGCCGGCGGAAACGGCGGAGAAGAGACCGGTGTTGATCTCGAAGAAGGCAACCTGCGCCTTCTTATCAATGCTCTCCTTCACGGTGGGATAAGGAACGGAGAGGTAACCGATCACGGTGTCGCAAACGGTGATAGCAAAGCAGTTCGCGGGATGCTCAAAGCCGAAAGCAGGCTCAGCGGGCGTGAATACGGGGCTCTTGTGAAGAATGTCCTCGCAAAGCTCAACGATGGTATCGCGCGCACGGAGGAAGAGCGCCTCTTCGCTGTCCTTTCTGCTGAAGAGAACGGCGCCGAGCTTCTTCTGCTCGTTGCACTTTCCGTCCTCGCGCAAGCCCTCAACGGTGTGGCCGATCTCGAAGATGGAGAAGGTGTCTGCATAGCCGCGGTTTTCCTTTACGAAGGAAAGAAGCGTGGGGATCATGGAAACGCGCAGATACTGATGATCCGGCGTTTGCGCATTGATGAGGCGAACGTTCTCGGGCGTTTCGATGCCGAGCGCCTTGTTCTTCGCGAGATCCGACCAGATGTAGGAATGAACCTCATGCATGCGGTAGCTCTTAACGAGCAGATCCTTGATGCGGTTCTCCTCGCTCTTCGCCTTCTCGGGAAGCTTGGGGGCAAGGGGAGAGGTGGAGGGCTTCACCTCGAAGTTATCATAGCCGTAAATACGGGTGATCTCTTCGATGATGTCTGCCTTCAGGGTAACGTCCTTGGTTGCGCGCCAGGAGGGAACGGTAACGGTGAAGTTGCCATCCTTTTCGGTGAGGCCGAAGCCAAGCGCGGTCAGCGTCTTGGTGATCTCTTCGATGGTGATGTCAATGCCGGTGTATCTGTCCACGTATCTCTTATCGAAGGAAAGCTCGATCGTGGGATAGTGCTTCATGTAGCAATCGGTAAAGGAGGAGATAACCTTCGCGCCCTCGTCAAGCGAAAGAAGGAGCGCAAGAAGTCTCTCGGTTGCGATGGGGCAAAGCTCGGGGTCGAGCATCTTCTCGTAGCGCATGGAAGCGTCCGTGCGCAGACCGAGGCGGGTGCTGGTCTTGCGGATGCTAACGCCGTCGAAGGTTGCGCTCTCAAGAAGCAGAGAGGAGGTGCCGTCCTCGATCTTGGATTCGTCGCCGCCCATGATACCTGCGATCGCAACGGGAGCGTTGCCGCTGGTGATCATCAGCATCTTGTCATCCATGTTGCGATCGGTGCCGTCCAGCGTGCGGAAAACAAAGGGATCGGCAAAGGTCTGAACCTCGATCTTATTTACCTTAGCGCAGTCGAATGCGTGCATCGGCTGGCCAAGCTCAAGCATAACGTAGTTGGTAAGGTCTGCAAGGAAGTTGATGGCGCGGCTTCCGCAATAGAAGAGGCGGATGCGCATGGCCACGGGGCTCACCTTTCTCTGCACGTTCTCAACCTTGATCGCGGTGTAGCGAAGGCAGAGATCGCCGTCCTTCACCTGCACGTCAACGCCGGGAAGCGCATCGTACTGCTTCAGGTCCTCAAGCGTGGGCTTCTTCAGCTCTCTGCCGGTCAGCGTTGCGAATTCTCTTGCCATACCGTAATGGCTCCAGAGGTCGGGGCGGTTGGTGAGGGACTTGTTGTCAACCTCGAAGATAATATCGTCAATGGGGTAAACGGTCTTGATGTCCGTGCCGAGCGCGATGTCGTCGGTAATATCCCAGATACCGCTGTTGTCATCGCTGATGCCGAGCTCAGCCTCGGGGCAACACATACCGAAGGAGGGGAAGCCTGCGATGGTGGCCTCTGCGATCGGATGGCCGCAAACCGCGCCGCCAACCGTTGCAAGCGCAACCTTCATGCCAACGCGAACGTTGGGCGCGCCGCAAACAACGTCGATCACGTCCTTGCCCGTGTTCACCTTAAGAAGGTGGAGCTTTTTGGAGTTGGGGTGGTTTTCGATGCTCTCGATCTTGGCAACGATAACGCCGTAGGTATCCTCGCCCTTCACGATGATGTCCTCCACCTCAGCGGTGGAAAGGGTGAAGTTGCGGATGAGGGATTTTTTATCCAGTCCGGAGAAATCAACGAAATCTCCGATCCAATTCATAGAAAGAAACATTCTGTAATAACCTCCTTAGAACTTAGCCGCTTAGAGCGATTTGAACTGCGAGAGTGCCTTGAGGCTTCCGCTGTTGAAATCGCGGATGTCCTTCACGCCGTAGCGCATCATGGCGAGACGTGTCAGTCCCAGACCAAAGGCAAAGCCGGTGTACTTCTCGGTGTCGATACCGCCGTCGCGCAGAACGTTCGGGTGGATCATGCCGCAGGGGCAAAGCTCCAGCCAGCCGGAGTTTTTGCAGGAGGGGCATCCCTCGCCGCCGCAGATCAGGCAGTTGATATCCAGCTCAAAGCCGGGCTCAACGAAGGGGAAGAAGCCGGGGCGAAGTCTTACCTTGATGTCTCTCTTGAATACCTGAGAGAGCATCGTCTTCATGAAGTAAATGAGGTTGGAAATCGAAATGTTTTCGTCGATCATCATGCCCTCCATCTGGAAGAAGGTGTTCTCGTGGCATGCGTCGGTCGATTCGTTGCGGAAGCAGCGGCCGGGGAAGATCGCGCGCAGGGGTGCGCCGTACTTCTTCATGATGGCGTTCTGTGCCGCGGAGGTATGCGTCTTGAGAAGCTGACCGTTGTCGAGATAGTAGGTATCCTGCATATCTCTTGCGGGGTGGTGCTTGGGGATGTTCAGAGCCTCGAAGCACTCGTAGTCGGTCACGATCTCGGAGTAATCCTCAATGGTAAAGCCCATGCCCATAAAGATCTCCTCAAGATCCTTGGTGCAAAGGGTGATGGGGTGATAGGAGCCCAGCTCGCGCTCTGCAAGAAGCGTGGGGTTCAGCTTCTTTGCGCTGCGGATCTGCGCCTTGATAGCGGCCTCCTTCAGCGCGGTGGCGGCGGCGTTGATCTCGCCCTCAACCAGCGTTTTGAAATCGTTGATCCATTGGCCGGCGCTCTTCTTGTCCTCAACGTTGCGCAGATCCTTCATCAGATCGGCGATCGCGCCCTTTTTACCAAGGTATGCAACGCGCAGAGCCTCCAGCGCGTCCTCAGTGGCGGCGGCCGCAAGCGCTTGGTTGAATTCGATTTTCAGTTGTTCGATTCTTTCCTTCATTTTCGGAATCCGTCCTTAAAATTTTAGATATTTACAAGTGTTTATTATATAACATAAAAATACGTTTGTCAAGTTTTTTTGCGCTTTTTAATAAAATCCAAAACGCTTTCGCAAAGAAGCGCCTCGTTTTTGCCGGAAAGGAGCGCCGCGCGCGCCGCCGTGGAGCTTATATTCTCCTCTCCCTCGATGGCGGGAAGCAGACGGGTTTCGATGCCGCCGTTTTGGAGATTCCAGTCTGCTTGCGTTTTTTCGTAGGCGAGATCGGTCTCGTTGCGGTATCCCTTGATCAGAAGGGAAATGCCGTTTTTCCTTGCGTAATCGATCACGAGCCCATCGGAAAACCCAACGGTAACGTTCGGGATCTGCGCCGTCATGAGACGAAGCATCTCCTCTCTTTCCTCGGGGGTAAAGGTATAAGTCTTCTGCGGGTTCACAAATGCTATCACGTGCACGCGTTCATATTCGTGCGCCGCCTGCATAACGAGAGATAAATGTCCCCTCGTCGGCGGATCGTAGCTTCCCGGTAAAAGCACCGCGATGTTTTTCTTTTCCATATCAGTCCTCTCCGCGATAGAGCAGGATGCGAAGCGCTGTTTTCTTGCCGTACTGTGTTTCCTTCTGCACCTCAAAGCCGGAAAGCGCTGCCGTATCGATCTCCTCCTCGCCGCTTTCAAGCACAACGAGCGCGCCCTTCAGCAGAAGATCCGCGTCCACAAGGCGGCGGAGCGCCTCGGCACAGCAGGCCATCGCGTAGGGAGGATCAATGAAAACGAGATCGAATTTTCTATCGCCCGCCGCCTTGCGGATAAAGTTGCGGTAGTCCGAAACGAGAAAGCGGCATTTATCAAAAAGCTCCGTGCGCTTGGCGTTTTCCTTGCAAACGGCGATCGCCTCGGTCGCGCTGTCGATAAACATAGCGGAGGCCGCGCCGCGCGAGAGCGCCTCAAGTCCCATCTGTCCCGAGCCTGCAAAGAGATCGAGAACTGCGCGGTTTTCAATGTCAAACTGTAAGGAGGAGAAGATTGCCTCCTTGATTCTTTCGGAGGTCGGGCGGGTTGCATCGCCCTCTAAGGTAACGAGCTTTTTGCCCTTGGCGGAGCCGGTGATAATGCGCATCATTTCTTTTTTTCTCCCATTTTTTTAGTCTTGTAATAAGCCGCAATGGCGCGCGCGTTTTCCGCGCTGATGCCCGAAACGGCGGCGAGCTTTTCTTCGCTTGCCACGCGGATCTCGGAAAGCGACATGGCCGCGAGAAGCTTTTTCGCCTTGGCAGGGCCGATGCCCTCGATTTTTTCCAGCGAGGAATGCGTGAGCGTTTTCGTCTTGCTTGCCATCGTTCCCTTAACGGCGAAGCGATGCGCTTCCTCTTGGAGCTTGTAAATAAAACTGTAAACGCCGTGATCCAGCGCGATGGAAAGCTCTCGCTCTCCGTCCGTCAGCGCGCGCGTTTTATGAAAGTCATCCTTCACCATGCCGAAAAGCGGGATCTCAAGCCCCATCGAGGCCATCACCTCCAGGCCAACGTGCACGTGCGCATCGCCGCCGTCCAGTAGGATCAGGTCCGGCGTTTCGGAGAGGGAAGGCGTTCCGTCCCCAATATGGGAAAAACGGCGCGTCAGGCATTCGCGCATCGAGCCGTAGTCGTCCGCGCCCTGCGTTGTGCGGATGTGAAAGGATCGGTAATCGCTTTTTTTGAGCTTGCCCGCCTCCCAAACGATCATGGATGCGGTGATGCTCTCGTTTCCAACGTTGGAAATATCGTAGGCCTCAATGCGGCGCGGCGGCTCAGGCATGCCGAGAACGGATGCGAATCTTGCGAGATTCTTGTCTTCTCGTTCGCTGTCAAGTCTGTGCTGTCTTGCGGCCTCCTTGGCATTCTCTGCGGCCATTTTGCAGAGAGAACGACCATCTCCGCGTTCGGGGATGCGAACCTCGATCTTGCGCCCTGCGCAGAGCGAAAGATAGTCGGAAAGTAAAGTTAAGTTATCATCTTCGACGGAAAAGTCGAGAAGAACTTGCTTCGGAATGGCGGTTGCCGTTTCGTAATAGGCGGCAACGAGAGAGATGATGCTTTCCTCCTCTGCGATCGCCTCAGCCGAGAGATGGAAAACGTTTTTGTTCACGAGCGCTCCCTCTCGGACGGAGAGCAGGGCCATCACGCATTCGGTCTCATCCGTGTAAAGAGAGAAAACGTCGCGATGCACCGATGCATCCGAAACCACCTTCTGCTTTTCATTCAGCGCGTCAATGGCGCGGATGCTGTCGCGCAGCTTCGCGGCCTCTTCGAATCGCATATCCTCGGCAGCCGCAAGCATTCTTTCCTCCAGCATGGCGCGCGTGTCCTTCACGCGGCCGTCCAGCACCTCGGTGGCGCATCGGACGAGTGCGGTATATTCCTCCGCGCTCACCGCGCCCGCACAGGGGGCAACACAGCGTCCCATCTCTTTGTAGATGCAGGGGCGCTCCTTGCCGATATCTCTGGGAAATTGCCGCTTGCAGGAGGCAAGCGAAAAGATCTTCATAACAGTTTCCAGCGCGGCGTACGCCCCGCTCATGCCCGAATAAGGGCCGAAGTAATGCGCCTTGTCGTTTTCGCGCATGCGCGTTACGTAAAGATGCGGGAAGGGCTCCTTGGTCACCTTGATGTAAGGGTAAGATTTATCGTCCTTTAAGCGGATGATGTATTTAGGCGTGTGCTTTTTGATCAGCACGTTTTCAAGCGTCAGCGCCTCGATCTCGGTCTGGCAGAGAATGGTGTCAAAATTATGCACCTGCGCGATCATGCGCTCGGTCTTCGGCGTGTGGTAGGTGTCGGTAAAATAGCTGATCACGCGGTTTTTGAGCCTCTTTGCCTTTCCGATGTAGATCACGTGATCGTCCTTGTTTTTCATGATGTAAACGCCGGGGGTTTGCGGCAGGGAAAGCGCCTTTTCGCGCAGTCTCTCGATCGTGGACATATTTTACCTCCTTTCACAAGCGTAGAAAAAAGAGAGCCAACTCTGCATCCATGCGATGAAAACGGAATCAAGCGGCAGAAATCCTAAGGACTTCGCCATCCGAGATCGCACGCCCGAGTCGGCTCTCAATTTGGAATTTTTTCGTCAGACGGATAAGAGAGCTGGCGCTCTTTATCATCAATCGTCAAAACCGCCCTCAACCAATGCGGTCAGGCCCTCAACGGCAGCCGCCTCGTCAGCTCCGTCGGCAATCAGCGTGATGGTACATCCCTTGGTAATACCGAGAGAAAGCACGCCGAGCAAACTTTTCGCATTGACTCTGCAGTTCTCCTTCTCCACCCAAATGGAGCTCTTGAAGGAATTGGCCTTCTGAATAAAAAAGGTAGCGGGTCTGGCATGGAGACCAACGCTGTTTTTGATCTGGAGATTGCAAGATATCATGATATAGACTCCTTGGTTTTTCAGTAATGACAGTATATCAAATTTATACAAAAAAATCAATAGTCTTTTGAAAGATTGTGAAAAATACTTTATTATAGCGAAGTTTTTTCCTCCGTTTTGGTGAGAGTGACAATAAAAATGACAAAAATACCCGCAAAAAATCTTCTGCCTTATCGTTTTTTTCATGAAAGTGGGGAAAGCGAGATCAAGAGCCCCTCGCCTTCCATGCGCTCGCCGATGAGCGAAATGCGCGTGCCGGGGTAGAGCGGAAGGCTTCCGAAGGCAAGAAATCCATCCTCCGTTGCCTCTCCCGGAATCTCCAGGGTGATGCGCACCGAGAAGTGCTTTTTCGATGGAAGGAGCAGAATGCGCCCGTCTGCCGTGATGCATTGCTTTTTCTCGGGCTCCGCCGTATCGATGCGAATGAGGCGGCAATCGCCCGCTCCCTTCGGCGAAAGAAAAATCTCTTCCGAAAGTGCCTCTGCCGTGGCCTCGTCCAGCCCCGAAAGAAGAAATTCCGCGATCATCCGCGTGCCCGCCCTCGGCATAAGCCATCGCGTGCCATCCAGGATCAAAACGAGAAGCAAAGAGCAGAGAAGTCCGCCGATCATCAGCGCGAAAAACCCAAGATGCGTGTCTTTTTTTTTGCTCATATCAGCTCCACAACCCGCCCCGTGCCGATGAAGTCGTAGGTGCGGAAATAGTAAATCTGCCCGATTTTCGGTCGGATTCCGTCCTCTGTGAAAAGCGTACCGTCCTCGCGCTTGGCACTCAGCGTTAAAAGCAGGTCAAAGCGCTCCGGCACGCGTGCCGAAACCAAAGCACCGTCTGCCTCCGAGAAGATTTCCCGATAGCTTTCCTCGGTGTGTATCTCCAGAATGTCGCCGAGAATGCATCGGCTCTGCCGATCCACCACCCGATCGCCAACGTGCAGGTGCGAAAGAAATGCCTCCTCCACCTCGGAAAGGCGCAAAACAAAGCCGCCTTGCGCCTCTGCCGATCTTTGCGCGGCTTGCTTCGGAAGAAGAGTAGCGGCCGAAAGCACGGCGACCAAAAGGACGGAAAGCAGACGAAAAATTCGGATCTCATTTTTGTATATTCGCATAAATTTACCTCTTCGAAAAAGAAAACGGCAACGCGAAAATCGTCTGATCCGCGTTGCCTGTTGATAGAAGTATATGCGATTTTGAAAAGAATTATTTGCATTATCAGGACAAAGTGATGTCAATAACCGAGGCATCCGCGCGTCTTGCATCGCCGTGATAGTTCAGTCTGTCATCCGCTTCCTCCTTCGCAATGCGCAGGGAAGCACTTCCCATTCCAAAGAGAACAAAGAAGAGATAATACATCGGCGGCGCAAACCAGATATAGTCCGTCATGCCGAAGATCAGGAGCGCAAAAAGCGCCAATGTTCCGAATGTGGTAACGGTGCGCATCGATCCGCGGCGGATGTATCGGCTGTAGATCGAAAGATGGCGCATGCGCGAGAGAAAGAGAAGAACAAAGGTCAGAAGCGGGAAAATGCCGGCCTGACATCCGATCTGCAAAAGAACGTTATGGCTGTGCGGCGCAACAACGCCCTCCTCCGCATAGATCGCAAATTGCTCGTAGAAGGTGTCTGCCCCCAGGCCGATGCCGAGAAGCGGATGATCCTTGAGCATCTCAAAGGAGGAGCGGAAGATCGAGAGCCTGTATGCGATCGAGGAATCCGAGAGATCGAAGATCGAAAGCAGACGCATTTGGAAAGCCTCGGGCATCAGATGAAACGCCAGAGGAAGAAGAATAAAGAGCGTCATCAAAAATCCGGGGCGGCGGAAAAAGCGCAAGCAAAGATAAGTGGGGATTGCGATCAGAAGCGCGATCCATGCACCTCTGCACCAGGTGAATATCAGGGCCAGAGTGGCAAGAGAGAAGCAGATGCCGTAAAGCGTCTTTTTTGCGGCGCCCTCGCTTCCGAGAAGAAAGCCGAAGGAGATCACCGAGATCGCAAGCAGATAAACCGCTAAAATGTTGGGGTTATCAAAGGTGGAAACGATACGCCCGCTGATCAGCCCCGCAAAGCCCTCGTCCATCCAGTTGTTTTCCGCAAGGCCGAGCACGTATTGATAGATACCGTATGCCGAAACGGGAACGGCGGAGAAGAGGAGCGCGCCGATCGCGCGGTGCGCGTGTCGGCTATTGGCGATCAGGTTGCTTGCCAGCGTGTAGCCGAGAACGAGGATCACAAAGCCGAGCGCGGTCTCAAGCGAGGCTCTTCCGCCTCGGAAAATTCCCGCCAGGAGATAGAAGGCGGCAAATAGAAAGATCAGAATATCGTATTGCTCCAGGGAGAAAACGCGGTTTCCCGAGTAAACCTTTCGCGCAAAGGAGAAGAAGGAAACCAGCACCAGCGTGCAAAGCACCGTCGTCGGATGCGAAAAAAGCGGAATGACGGGAAGGAGCAGGAGCGTCAGGTAAAAGGGAAATTCCGGCGATGACATCGAAAGAATGAAGAAAAGGATGCCAAGCATCACGGTAACGAGAAGCTGCGTTGTGAGAAAATAGCCGATCGCGGCAAAGACACAGCCGAGAAGCACGGCGGCGAAGAGAGAAACCTTGGTCGTCGGCCGATTGCGGTAAACGCGGCGGAAGCAGAAAAACTCGTACAAAAGATATTCGGAGAGCCTTCCGTCCTGCAGGGCGATCGCCAGCGGCTTTTCGGAAACCAGAAGAAAAATGGATAGGATCGTGGAAAGAATTCCGATCACCAGGGGAACGAAAACGTCGCGCCCGCCTTCAAAGAAATAGTAGTAGGCAAAGTGAGACAAAAGAGTAACGAGGCCGAAGGAAAGAAAGAACGCGCCGAAGGCACGGCAGGGAATGAAATATATCGCGCGCCCGATCTGATGCAGGATGCGGCGCAGGCGCGTGGTCTGCGGGGTGCGCGTGGCACGCGTGCCGCTGATCTGCTTTGCGTAAAACGTTTTTCCGTAGCTGATACGAGCATCGGATAGATCCTGCGATGGGAGCTCGTATCCATTTAAAAGTGAATGGAGAATTTTGCGATCCATAAGGCCCTCCTCTCTCTAAAATGATTCAATATGTAAATTATTCTTCGCTTTTTGGCTCTGTTTTGCGACGCTCGCGCTTTTTCTTCTTAGGAAGGAGCGCCTCCTCTGCCTCCGGATGGAGCGCCAGAAGATCGGGGCGCCTTTCTCTCGTGATGGCAACGGATTGTTCAAGTCTCCATCGCTTGATCTTGGCATGGTCGCCGCTGAGAAGCACGTCGGGAACAGCTCTGTCCATGAAAACGCGGGGCTTGGTGTATTGCGGGTATTCAAGGATTCCGCTTGCGATGGATTCATCCTCGTAGCATTCCGCGTCCGAAAGAACGCCGTCCAGCAGTCGGGAAACCGCATCGGTCACGATGCAGGCGGGAATTTCTCCTCCGGTAACAACGTAGTCGCCGATGGAAAGCTCCTCGTCAACGATCTCGTCAATGATCCTTTGATCCACGCCCTCGTAATGCCCGCAGAGGAAAACGAGGCGATCGTAGGTTGCAAGCTCCTTGGCCACCTCATGATGAAAAACGCGGCCGCGCGGCGACATATAGATCACGCGCACGCGCTCTCCCTCGGCAAAATCCTTGCGGATGCTCTGAAAGCAATCGTAGATCGGCTGGCAGGTCATAACCATGCCCATGCCGCCGCCGTAGGGCGTGTCGTCCGTGTTGCGATGCTTGTTCGTGCTGAAATCGCGGATGTTATGGCAGCGGAACTGAATGTGCCCTGCCTCTGCCGCGCGCCCGAGAATGCTCTCGGAAAGCACGGTGTTCACCATATCCGGAAACAGCGTCATGATATCAAATTTCATTTTTCGTCCTCAAAGAAGCCGGGGATCGGGCGGATAAAAATTCCCTCGTCCGGGCGGATGTCCTTCAGAAATTCCTTAACGGCGGGGAAAAGCACCTCGCCCGTCTTGGTCTCAATCGTATACATTTGTCCGCGCGGAACATCCGTGATGTCGGAAACCGTGCCGTAAACGCGGCCGCTGTCAATATCGATCACGGGCAGACCGATCAGATCCGCGATCAGATATGCGCCCTCCGGCACGGGAATATCCTCGCGCTTTAAGTAAAACACCTTGTTTTTGAGAGCAATGGCATCCTCGCGGGTTTCGATGCCCTCGATGCCGAGCAGAACGAATCCCGATGCAACCGAGCCGCGAGTGATCTTGCATTCCTTCATCGCGCCGTCCTTTTCGGCGAAGAAAATGCGCTTTTGCGCCGCAAGCACCTTCGGTGAATCGCACCAGGCCTCTGCCTTCAATAATCCACGGACGCCGTGTGCATTGCAAACGCGGCCGCCCTCTAAAAATTCCTTTTTCATATCCTTTATTTTATCATAAAGGAGCGTCGCTTGTCAACTGTTTTCTGTATATAGCCTCCGATAGCCCTCCAGCATATGCGAAAGGCTGAACATCGCTTCGTACCGCTTGCGCGCCCCTTTGCGCAAAAGCCTTAAAAGGCGCACATCCGTCAAGGCCTTTTCAATGGCGGCGGCAAGGCTCTCGGCATCCTCGCTTCGGAAAAGCAGACCGCTGACCTCGTGTGCCACGCATTCGCGGTTTCCGCCGAAATCCGAGGCAACGGTTGGAATTCCGAGCGCCGCGCATTCGGAGGTTGCAAGGCAGGAGGTCTCCGTCCCGCGCGAAGGATTGATATTCAGCGTGAAAAGATTCTGGTAAACGTGCGGCGCAGGCGTGTAGCCCGTGAAATGCACGCGGTCGGAAATGCCGAGTTTTGCGGAGAGCGCCGAAAGCCGCTCCCGTTCGCTCCCATCGCCAACGAGCAGAAGATGCAACAAGGGAAAGCGCGGCGCAAGGATCGCCATCGCCCGAAGAAGCACGTCCTGCCCCTTCACCCGCTCAAGCCGCCCTGCGCATCCGAGAATGATATTTTCCTCTGTGAGCGCAATGGAGGAAAGGATCCCCTTTTTCTCGCTTGGGGAGAGCCTGGGCGGTTCCTTTGTTCCGTTATAGATCAACCGTATGCTTTCCTTGCAAACGCCTTCCTTCATCAGCTCCTCGGCGGCGGCCGCCGCGGTGGCAACGGTCAGCGTTGTCACCCGATTGTAAAGGCTTTGGTAGAAGGGAGGAAAGTTTCTTCGGCTCATGGCACAATGGCGCGTGGAATAAAGGCGCGGAGTGCCCGCCAGAGCGCCGCCCAGCCTTGCGCTGAAGGCCGCGTGCGTATGCAGAATATCGCAGGGATTCTCCTTGAGATAGCGGTAAAAGCGAAGCACGTCCTGCGGCGCATTTCCGCCGTGCATCGGAAACGGCGTGATTTTAACCCCCGCCGGGAGGCGCGGAATCAGCGCCGAGCCGCGCGGCAGAATAATTTCAAAATCAAATTCCTCTGCGAGTCCCTCCGTAATCATGGAAACGAGAATTCCCGCGCCGCCAACGTTTTCGTCGCTGATCACCTGTGTGATTTTCATAAAAAATCTCCTTACATATAGCCAATGCTTATATGTAAGGAGCCGTTTTGCGTATGTATCGGGATTAGTTTTTGCGTTTTTCCTTAAAATATGCGCGCAGGAGCGAAAGGCATTCCTCGCGCAGAAGCCCGCCCTCCACGAGCGGCTTATGATTCGTCGGAAGAGCAGAAAGATCGAAGAGCGAGCCGAACGCGCCGAAGCGCAGGTCGGGAACGCCGAAAACAACGCGCGGGATGCGCGCGTTCACGATCGCGCCGGCGCACATGGCACAGGGCTCCATCGTAACGTAAAGGGTGCATTCCGGAAGCCGCCATCCGCCGAGCGTGCGGCATCCCTCCTCGATGGCAAGGATCTCCGCGTGATGGGTGGCGCATTTGTTTTGTTCGCGGCGATTGTAGGCGCGGCTGATCACCTCGCCCTTGTGAACAAGCACCGCACCGATCGGCACCTCGTCCTCAAGCGCGGCCTGCTTTGCAAGGTCGATGGCCATCCGCATAAAGCGCTCGTCCTCGGCCGAAAAAAGAATCTCCTTTTCTGCCATGTTCCCTCCGTATCGTTTTCCATGGAAAGCTTTCTATGAAATGAAAGAAAGCACTTACTGCTGCTTTCTGCCGCCATAAGTGCTTTCGTTTTCTTTTTACTTAAAAATGTCAGCGAAATCGGTCAGTTCCTTCCAGGAGCCAACAGACGCGGTCTGCGCGTAATCGGGCTGGATGATATAAACAACCAGAACGCAAACAGCGAAGATAATGCCAACGATTCTGGTCCACTTCTTCAGAACAACGTCGCCGTGATTTGCGCTGTCCTTGCCGTAGAAGGTATCAGCACCGCCGGTGATCGCGCCGGAAAGACCGTCCTCCTTCGTCTTCTGCAGAAGAACTGCAATAACGAGGAAAACTGCACAAACCAGAAGGATTGCCATAAGAATGTAGTTAAAAATACTCAGCATAAATTCATCACCTTAAACATCGATAGATGCCCTTAAAAATACTTATAGAGAAATTGTATCATATTTTTTCTGAAAATGCAAGACCTTTTTCAAAAATTTATTTATTCTTTACAATATAAGGGTGTGGAGAGATAGCGCTCGCCCGAGTCGGGAAGCACCAAAACGATTTGCTTGCCCTTCATTTCCTCGCGTTTCGCAAGAGTAACGGCGGCAGAGAGTGCCGCGCCGGAGGAGATTCCGCAAAGAAGCCCCTCGCAGGTGGCAAGCAGGCGCGCCATTTCGTAGGCCTCCTCCTCGCGCACGGTCAGCACCTCGTCGTAAACCGTTCGATCCAGAACGGCGGGAATAAAGTTTGCGCCCATGCCCTGCAGGCCGTGTGCGCCTGCCGTTCCGCCGCTGAGAAGGGGAGAGCCTGCAGGCTCAGCCGCAACGATATGGATCTTCTCGCAATGCTCCTTGAGATATCTGCCCGTTCCCGTGATCGTTCCGCCCGTACCAATGCCGCAAACGAGCGCATCCACCTTTCCCTCCATGGCCGAAAAGATCTCCGGACCGGTGGTCAGATAATGCGCCTTCGCGTTGTCGGGATTGTCAAACTGGGAGGGAATAAAGGCGCGGGGCGTTTTTTCGCGCAGCTCTTCCGCTTTTTCGATCGCGCCCTTCATGCCGAGTGCGCCGGGGGTGAGAACCACCTCTGCGCCGTAAGCCTCCATCAGAAGGCGTCTTTCCTTCGACATGGAGTCGGGCATAACGATGCAAACGCGATAGCCTCGTGCCGCGCCGATGGCGCAAAGCCCGATGCCCGTGTTGCCGGAGGTGGGCTCGATCAGGGTGTCGCCGGGGGCGATCTCGCCGCGTTCCTCCGCGCCGAGGATCATTTGCAGAGCCACGCGGTCTTTGGCAGAGCCTGCGGGATTCATGCCTTCCATTTTTGCAAAAAGTCTTGCCGAAAGTCCCAGTCGCTTCTCCAAGCGGGAGAGCGAAAAGAGCGGCGTTTCGCCGATGGCAGACTCAAGATTTTCAAAAATTCTCATATGGCCTCCTATGGAGTGATTTCTATGAAAGCATTTTACCATAACGTGTGGGTAAAGTCAATAGAAGTGTTTCTTCCTTTTTGAATTTTATTCGCTTTTTTCGGAAAGAAATCGTTCCAGAAGCCGCGCCTTGGCGCGAATAAAGGGAATCTCCGAGTCTCCGATGAAAAGATACCCCTGCACGTAGCCTCGCAGACCAACGATGAGAAGCGCCGTCAGCTTGAAAGCGCCCTCTAAAATGGTGGAAGCGGTCAGCGCCTCGCGCGCGCCGATGGCAATTCCGATGCCGAAGCAGGTGCAAAGAAGCGAGGGCGTGAGCCGCAGAAAAAGGCGATGCTTCCTTTTTCTTTGCGGATCGTGCAAGGGGGAATCCGCACTGCAGGGGGCTTTGCCGAGAAGCATGAAGGCATTGAGCCGAATCGGCTTCAGCCGCTTCAGCTGTCGCTCGGCGGCCTGAGGGCGCGTGCTCTCCTCGCTTGCGATGCCGTAGGCAAGAAGCAGGTGCGCCCGCCGCTCATTGAGCTCCTGCTCCGTGTAACGGCGGCAGAAGCGCTCCAGCCTCTCGTATTGTGCGGGCGATATCTGCGAAACGGCCGCATCCAAGCTTTTTTCGGCCTCCTTGTAGGCCTCCTCGGCGCGCCCGGCGCGCTCCCCCTCCTCTGCCAACGAAAAGAATATAACCACCGTAACTGCCGCGTAGATCGCAACGGTCAGCGTCAGCGCCTCGGCTGAGAGCGAGAGAATGGAAATATTCGTAAAGGTGGCCAGGGCGGCAATCAGGAGCGCGAGCAGAGCGATCCAAAGTCCGATATGCGTGAAAAACTTTTGCCTTCCTCTGGAAATGGAGGAAAGCGAGGTGTTCAAGAAGCTGTCGGCCTCATTCATCACGCGCGTTACCTCGTCTGCGCGCAAGGCGGAAGCAGAGCGCGCCGATCAGATTTCCGATCAATCCGAAAAGGCAGATTGCGCGCATCTCCGTGATGATGCAGGAAATCAGCGAAAAGAAGATCAGCCCGAGAAGCCATAGCATCCAAACGGAGGGGCTCTTCAAATAGGACTTTAATGCCCGAAAGAGCGGAAGAGCGCAAAGCGCGATCAGAAGAAGCGTTCCGCCCGAAAGCACAGCGCCCGCGCCTCGCGCTCTCCAGAGCGGAAAGCAGGAGAGCGTTGCCACAAGCGGCAGGCCGACCGAGAAAAGATAGCCGAGGAAAAGAGGGATGCGTCTTGGTCTTTCGGATGGCGCGTTATTCATTGGCATAAGCACACTCCGTTTCGTCTGTCGCGTTGAGCGAGCGCTTCATTTCCTCCACCTTCTTGCAAACGCGATCCTTTTCAAATTGCGGCAGAGAGGAGGCGAGGAAGATCTCAAGCAGCATATCGATCTGTCCGTGCATCAGCTCGCGCATAACTTCTTTTTCCTTCTTTTGCATGCAAACGGCAGAGATCTTTTCATCCAAGGAATAGAGATCCTCTTCGATTTTTTTCATATAAGTTGTTATAAAATGTATAGAATCATTTGCTTTTTCGCAAAGATTGCGGCTTTCTTCCGCATAAGATTCTGCCTTTTTGCCGCAATCCATGGCGGCAGATCCGATAGCCCCGATGCCGTTTTTCAGAAGCGGAAGCAGACCTCTTTTATAGCAGAAGGCGATGATGGCCGCACCGAGCAGAGAAAGAGCGGAAAAGAGCTCGGGAAGGTGCGAGGTGACCTCGTCGTAAACCGTGAGGAAGATATTATCCTCTCCTTCGGATTCCGCTTCTGTAACCTCTGTGATAAGCGGTGCTCCGGCAGATGCCTCCTTGGCGGCTGCGGGAATTGCGACCGCAATCAAAAGGGTGAGGCAAAGGCCCATGGTGATTAAAAACTTTTTCATGCGTGATCCTTTCTTAAAAAATATTGGTGTCCTGCAGGTGGCTTTCGATCCTGCAAATGCGCTTTGTGAGCTCCGCATGCGAAGCCTCCAGCAATTGCAGGCGTTGCTCTAAGCGGCTGACCTGCGCGTGGGTTGGAGGGAGGAAGGAAAAATAGCCGCCGCCAACGGAAATGGGCGGACCTTCGTAGCGCTTGCCCTCCACGAAGAAGGTGGGCGTGTAAATGCCGCAGGTGAATGCCTCCGCAGAGAGAAGTGCGCCCTCTTTTTCGAGCGAAAAATGCTTTCCGCCCAGGATGAGCGAGCCCTCTGCGCCCCCCTCAAGGGAAAGATATGCGCGGTCGGTCGGCACGCTGTCACCCTCCAACAAAATCGCGCGTGTGCCGATCATGCGAAAAATAAATCGCTTCATCCGATCTCCTCCTCTCCGCGATAGCAAAGATAAACGTAGTTTTCGTCCTCCTCGTAGTAGATCGTGTAAGCGCGCTCGATTTCGGGAGGGCAGGGGCGCTCCACCAAGGGCTTATAGCCTGCGAGACGAAGCTGCTCCTCGGAGGGGTTGGTGAAAATTTTTCCGTCCATAATCAGATAGGGGCGGCTTAGGCAGTGAATGTTGCTCTCGTCAATTCTTTTTGCGTACATAAAACCTCCTTATGTGTACGTGAATTCAATGGTGCCGGGGGTGGTAGCGGGCATCAGATCGATGTAGTTGCGCCCGGCTCTCGTGGCAAGGGAGATCGGCGCAAAGCGCTCGGTCACGGGATCTTTGGCCTTGTATTCGAGATGTATCCCAAGTGAATTGAAAAAATTCAAAAAGGATGCGGGCGTGCTGTAGCTTTCGCTTGCGGTGAAGAGCAAGGATTTTCCATCGGATGCTCGCATATAGCCGAATGCGGCGGCGATCAGAGCGTTCTCACTTTCCGCGGGCGTGAAGTGATCCGGGCGCAATTCCTTTTCCCAAAGCGCCTCGGGGAGCATGATTCTGTACGTAGGAAAGTCCGAACCGAGTTGAACGGCCTCAGCGCTCGTCGGCGTGAATGCCATGGAGCGGATTTTGCGGACGGCGTAGCCCTGCATCGGGTAAGCAACGTCCGCTGTGTCGCCAAAGCATCGCAGAGGCTCGGTGAGAAAAAAGGAAATCTTTTCTCCCCAATACGGCGCAAAATCCGTCACGCCAACGGTTCCGCGAAAAATTCCGAATGTGGAAAGATCTATCGTTCGGAGCTTTTGCGACGTTGTGGATATGTTCAGGTTCAAGAGCTGGCGCGTTGCGTTGCTTGCGCGGACAACCTGTGCGGTACTGCCGTCGTAGCTTCCGCTGTATGTGATTGCCTGGTTTCCGGAATTATAAAGGTATACAAGGCCCGTGGTCGTTAAGGTTCCTCCCGCGTTTTCGGGCGCGGAGAATTTAAACATAATCGTAAAAATTTCATTTTCTGCGCCGCGAAGCCGTCCTGTCGGAAGAAGCGTTTTGTTTGATCTTGACGTGAATGACAGGATGTTGTTGACGTTCACGTTTGCGTTTATGTAATCGCTTGCCTCGGCAGCCTTCAAAACATATTCTGCAAGCTCTTCGCCTCCAAGAATGTTTTCCCCATGGCAATGCACGGGGATTTCGTAGCTTCCTTCCGCGTTTAAGTCTCCGAGGTGCGAAAGCTTCGTAGGGCCGCTGCTGAGCGCGGCGGAGGAGGAAGCGCCGTGGATTCCGATCTTTTTCAGTCCTCCCGCGGCCGCAAGATCAATGCCGTAGCCGCGATCCAGGCTTTTGGTATAAAGAACGGGCGTTTTGCTCTGCATGGTGCGTAGCTTAAATCGTTTCAAGGTCCACCCTCCTGACGAGTCCCTGCATTCTTCCGTCGTACCAGAAGAAGAGCGAGTAATGCTTGGCAGCATCGGGAACAAAAACGCCGTCAATTACGTCATCGCCGCTGAAATAGATCTTTGGCGTTGCCGGATAAACGAACGAGGTGGGAACCAAGCCGCTCGGAGAATCGAAGCTGACGGAAGCGTAAAAATCCTCCCGTATGCTTTGCGGAAAGGTCATATAAAGCAGAGGGAGCAATCCGTAGCGCGCCTCCTCGCCATGGCGAAGAATGAGGATCTCGCCGCTCTTGTTGCTCACCTCCCCCGTGAGAGAAGAAAGCTCGGAGAAGCAGTGTTCTCCATCGCCGATCTTGATCAGCATCCCGCCGTCCTCGGTTTTCAGAAGTGCGAGTTCGCCGTCCTTTGGGATGATATCGTTTTGAGCCCAGCCTTCTCGGTCGGCTCTTAAATGTTGGATAATGTTTGGCATAAAACCTCCTGATTTTTGTTAGGTGCGTTCGCTCGGATGGCCGCCGTCCATATTGGTGGAAGGTGCGCCGGGGGAAGCGCCGCCCTGATCCGCAAGATCGTCCAGCGCGCGGCGGATCTCGGTGAGATGCGCAAAAAGCGATTGCTCTCCCACCTGCAAATAGGTGGCGAGCGTTCCGCTTTCCACGTCCTCGAAAAATCTTGCCAGCGTGTGTCCGTTTTCAATTCCCGTGGGCAGGGAATCGGCAAGAGAGCCCGCGCCTGTGCCGCCGATGTCCTCGATCAGAGAGTTGAATCGTGCAACGAGAAGCAGGGGCAGGCGATCAAAGGCCTCCTTGAGCTGGGATGCGGTGTAGCCCTTGCCTCCAAAGGCAGAGGAGGCGGTGGGGCGGGAGGGAAGCGCGGATACGCGCAAGGAGGCGTATTCGCTTTCCAGAATGGGTTTGGTATTCATTGTGTGTCTCCGTTTCGTTATTTAGCGATTTTTGATGCCGCCCTGCACGGTATAGCGGTAGCTGACGCTGTAAAGACCAAATGGACCGCGGAAGGTCTCGCTATACATGGCAACCTGCTTTTCGATCCAGCATTTCTCCTTTTCCTTGAAGGAGAGAGTGAAATAAGGCGAGTTATCCAAGGTCATGGCCGTGAAGTCCATCGAGTCAAAGCCGAAGGTGGAGCCGGGGAGCGAAACACCCTCTCGGTAACCCGAGCGATCGGTTCCAACCTCCAGGAGCAGAGCCGAGGCGGTATAGCCGCGGCATTTGAGTGCCAGCGAGCCCTTCACGGTGTTTTTCGTCAGATGCGGAATGTCGCAGTTGTCCCGCTTGGTAGCAAGGGCGTAGCGCGGGGCGTGATGGTCGAAATCGTAATAGTCCGAATGGATGCGGCGCCCATTTCGCAGGCGATATTCCTCGGGATCAAAATCGTCGCTTTCCGTGAGCTGTGCGGGCGCGATGCCGCGCTTGTCATTGTTAAAAAGGCAGAGGTCGCCGCTTTCCGTGCCGAAAAAGAGATATTCCTCCAGCCCCATCACGCATCGTGCAGGCGAGAAAATGCCGCCCATTCGTTCCTCCGAGGGATAAACGAGATACATAGCATTGTTCTTGATAACGTAGTAAACCGTCTCGCCGTCATCGTAAGCCATGCTGTAAACGGTCTCGGCGGTAGGCTCGTCGTAATGTCCCTCGTAGAGCATAAAGCCCTCGCGCGGCACGGAGCCGTAGCGATACACGGGCGCATCGTCCTTGTATGTTCCGAGTCCGCAGAGGTAATACCATTCGTAGGCAAAGCCGCCCGTGTGATGCGCGTAGGTCTGATGTGCATCTGCGAGATAGGCGTGCTCTCCTGCAAGCAAAACGAGGTAGTTGCGCCATTTTGCCAAACGCACGCGCGTCATATCCTCTGTGAGCAGGCGTGCATTCACCGTGTGGGAGCGGCAGATCACGCTTCTTTCCAGCGCAAGATTTTTCTTATCCAGCGCGCAGAGCCCCTCCTCGCAAACAAAAACGGGATCGTCGTAAAAGGAAAGAGATCCCGCCGTGGCAGACATGCCCGAATGCACGTAGCTCACGGGATAGATCTTGGGAAGAAGCGAGGAATCGGTTGCCTCGGGGGTGTGGTAATAAATACTTCCGCCGCCATCGTCTCCGCTCTTAAAAACGGCAAGGGAATCGCCCGCCGCCAGAAGGGATTTAACGGTGAAGCCCGCAATGCCGTCGTTGAAATAGTTCAGGCTTCCGAAATACGTGGGGTTCATCTGTCCCGTGTTATCTCTTGCGGAATAGAAAACCGTGTTTGGAAAATCCGGATTTCCTGCGAGAAAAACGCGCCCGTCAAATACCTCGCAAACCTTGCATCCGAAGATTGCGGTAACGCCGCCGCCGGGATGATTCGGGTTTTCATAAAGAAAATCCGAGCCAACGTTGCTTTTGTATCCAACGTTGTCGATCATCTCCGCCTCGATCACCGCCTCCTTGCCGATCACAGAGGTATAGTCGGCAAGAGGAAGCCGAAGCGCCGTGATGCGATCGCCGTCTCGGACAGTTGTGTAGGAGGCGGTGTCTTCGCCAATGCGGAATTTTGTTATCGTGGCTGTTGGCTCGTGCAGAGGAAGGTGCAAAAGGCTTTCCTTGAATTGCGACTTGTAGAGCATGGTCGCGCCTTGGGGAAGTGCGTTGAGCACGGCGGCGGAAAGATCCTCCTCCGCGCCGTCAATATGGATGCTCTTCAGCGCCGTGCATCCGCTGAATGCAGATTCTTCGATGGACTGAACGCCGGTGTGAAGATAAAGTGTCTCAAGCGCCGCGCACGAGGCAAAGGCGCTCCCCTCGATCTCTTCAATTCCGGGGGCAAGAGCGACGGATTTCAGCGCGTCGCATCCTGCAAAGGCGGAGGCTCCGATCCATTGCACACCGCTCGGGAGAATCATTTTCTGAAGCGTTGGATCGTTCATGAAGGCTCTTGCGCCAATGGCGCATACGGTATAGGTCGCCTGCCCGATGGTAACCTTTTGCGGCACGTAGATCGCCGTATCTTGGCAGCTTCCTCGACCTGCCAGTCGGCAGGTCAGATTCATTTCGCTCTCCACCTCATAGTAGAGTCCCTCGGAGGTGTAGGCGAGGCGTAAGGGGTTCTCAAGGCTGTATATTTCCTTGAATCCAATGGAGAGAAGGTTTCGCTGCTCCATCGGCTCTCCGTTGTAAAATGTGGTCGGAATGTAAACTTCTTTTTGCTTATATCCCGTAATGGAGGTCATTTTTCCCGCGGCATCCACGAAATGCAAGCTTTGTCCGTCCAGAAAATAAATGGAGCTTCCATGGCAAAAGGATGCGGTATCTCCGGGAAAAAGCGTGCCGATCGGAGTGAGCGGCTCGGTGAGCGAATCTCTCGCATTTAATGCAAAGCGATAGAGGTGGTAGCCTGCGTGCACGAGGATGTAGCGGCCGCTCGGCGTGATCTGCGAAAAGATGCCGTAGATCGGATCGCCGAGAGAGCAGAGCTTCCGAAAGCCGGGAATGCTCTCGGTGATGCCCGCTCCCTCACCTTCGTAGTCGCGATACATGTTTTCAAGGTAGGCAAAGCGATCGCTTTGAATGTTGCTGCCGTCTCCCGTGAAATCAACGCCGCGCATATTGCTGTAATGGCGATTGTATTGGCTTTCGCTTCGTATGAGATTTTTTTGGTTGTTCATGCTCCTCCTTATGCCCAGTTATGGGTGTCTGTGATCTGCGCTTCCGCACCGGATTGGCGGCTCATGCGCACGTCGCGCATTCCCTCCATGTACATCTGCATATAGAATTGTGCTTTGGAGGCATCGTCATCCAGCCAAAGATAGGCGGCGGTCAGAAGCGGCAAAAGATGCACAAGCGCGGGTGAAAGATCAATTTTTGCGTTTGGCGCATCGGCCAAAATCTCGCCCGGTACGCGCCGATAGGTGAGATGGATCTCGCCCTCGTAATCGCCCGGGATATAAAGCGTGTCGTCCCTGAAATAAGCGCCCGCGATCAGAGCGCCGTTTTCATCCGTCGGCAGGCCTGAAAAACCGTAGAAATCCTCCACCATCGAGGGGATGGTGTAAGCGCGGAAGGGCTGGATCATCGGGATATCCGCCTCGGAAAGTCCGTTTGCGAATTCAAAGCAGGCAACGTCCATGAGCTTGAACGTGGTTTGACCCGATAGGATCAGCTCTCCCTCGCCGGACGGCAGATAGCGGCGAAGCTGTGTGTAGGAGCTGTTCAGGGAAAACGGGGTAACTCTGTGGCGCTCCTTCAGCGTCAGCGTTCCCGTGCCGGAGAATTTCAGGCTGAAGGCGGCGCCCTTCAGCGGAACGGCGATCTCCTTTTCGGCAGGCGTGTAGCAGATCTCGCCGATCACAGAGATGGGGCGGATCACGCGCTGATAAAACGTGATCCGCTTGAAGGAGGGGGAGAGGGCGGCAATGCTTCTGAGCGCGCGATTGGCACAGAAGATAAGGGCAGATCGGTTTTCAATCTCGCTCTCAAAGCCGAGTGCCGCCACCTCCTCGGTCAGTTCCCTGTAGGTCATGGCATCAGAGCGCCGTTGCGCCCTCTACCGCAGAGGTAGAATCCACAGCCAGCAGAATGTGCTTATAGTTGCCGAAGCCAACGCCGAAGCGGCAGCGACCTGCCCAGAGATAATTGCCGGTGTGGTGATCCACCCAGTTGGAAACCGAAAGAGGAACGCGATTGAAAAACATATTGCCGGAGAGGTTCTTGTTGGCCTCGCTCGACATGATCATCAGGCGATCGTCTGCAGTCTGCCAGTTGGGAAGGATCACGATGCTCCAGTTGCCGAACTGGAGGTTGATATCGTTATAGCCGTTGCCGAGTGCGCCCTCCGAGCCGCAAACCTTCTTGGCGATCATTTCTGCCGCAGGGCGGTTGCCGGGAAGGATCAGCGTGTCGGCGGTGTAGCCGAGAGCCTCGCCGTTTTCATCCTTCATCGTGCGAAGCTTAACGGCAAGCTCGGAAAGCGCCTCTTCAAAGTTCGATGCGCCGCCGCTGAAAATGTTGCCGTAGTAGAAGTTGGACTGCTTGGCGGCGTTCGTGCCGTAGGTGTGGTTCGAGGAGAAGAGGGGAAGATTGTCGGGCGCGGAGAGGTCAAGAGAGGCGCCTGCAAAGCTGCCGCTCGTGGAAGTGCCGTTGGCGAGCGCGTATTCGCAGATCTTGTGCATCGTCTTGTAGTAGGCGCGCGTGAAGTTTTCTGCGCGTCTCTTCGCGTCTGCGGCAACACCGTAGCCCGCATCCTCCATCATTTCCGCGGTGATCACGAACTCCTTCATGAACTGAATGTGCTCGATGAACTTGCGGTAGGTTTCAGAAATGGTATCGAGAGGTGCGCCGTTGCCCTCGGGCGTAGCGGCAAAGACGTCGAATTCGTTCTGGCCAACAATGGTTTCGCCAAAGCGCGCGCTGGTCTCAACGTTGAAGAGCCAATCGCGGATGCCTCCCTTCTTGGTGAGCACGTCGCTCTCATGCTCGATCACCATCTTGATGGGCGTTTCCAGCTTTCCGATGGCGGCATTGTTATTGCCGGCCGACTTGGAGTAAATAATAGTAGACATTTATTGGACTTTTCCTTTCTTTAGTTCGTAACTTTCTTGTATAAGCGATGGATTTGCGCATCGCTCAGATTTGAAAAAAGACGGCGTGCCTCTGCCATTTCGGCGTTTGAGGGAAGACCGTTTGCAAGCGCGCTCGCACGGGGAACTGCGCTTAAAAGATGCGCGCGGTTGTCGCTTTTTCTTCGTGCAGTTCCGCCAATGGCGAGATAGGCCTCCTTGGGGGAGAGCCCCATTTCGCGAAGCTCTGCGTAGCGCACGGGATTGGAGAGCGCGGCAAGAGAGGACAGGGATTTCAGCGCAGGAAACTGCGCCTTGAGATCGGCAAGATCCTCAGCAGCAAGCGCCGCGTAATCCACGGCATCCTCGTCATTTTCGGTTTCCTCGGAGGCATCCTCTGCGGGTGTATTCGCCACGGTGGCAGAATCTGCATCGGGGCCGTTTGCTTCTGCCTCCTCTGTGGTGAGATCGGGCTCGGTGGTGGCTTCGTTTTCCATCATCGTCTCCTCCATCATCATCCCTTCTTTCCTTTGGTATTGCCCTTGGCGCGCAGATCATTTCCGACGGTCTTGGTCGCGCGGGGCTCGCCTGCGCTCGTGTTTTTCGGAGCGCTGATCTTGCCGCCCTTATTGGTGGCGTAGGGAGAAAATTTTACGTTGTTCATAGATTTTCCTTTCGTTAAAATATTAGTTAAAGAAATTGTCGGGGAAGGAGGAGGCGTTCTTTGAGGAGTTGATCTGCTTGGCGTAAGCGCCGAATTTTTCAACCTCCTCTTCGGTGAAGCCCATGCTGCGTGCGTATTCCACAACGCGGCTCTCCTTCAGCCTTTGATCCAGGATCATTTCCAGCAGGCGTGAGGAAGCCCTTTCCTTTGCGGCGGTAACGCCGAGGGATGCGGCTACTCTTGCGTTTTCGTCGGTCAATCCCGCAGAAAGCGCGATTTGGTAGGCGGTCTCGGTGTCAAAGCTTTCGCCGCTTCCGATGCGGTCGATCATCTGCTTGCGCAGGGAAGCCTGCCCCTCCTCGTGTGAGGTCAGATACCTTGCATAGCCGGAAAGATTCTTTTCAAGCGCGGAGGCGCTGTCCTGCTCGTATTTTTGCTTTGAACTCTTGAAGGCGCGTTCCGCCTCATCTGCCAGAAAGCTTGCATATCCGCTGGATGAGAGCCCTTTTTCGTAAAGCTTTTCCGCATGAACGCCGTGTGTGGGGGCGCTTCTTGCCCTTGTAGCGGCGGCATCGTCGGGCGTTATGCTGTTTTGCATCTGCGTTCCGCTTTGTCGCATCCAAGCGGCGAAGCCCTTGGGATCGTTTTCACGCTTCTTTTTATTCAAAAACGTCGTCATCCGATCACCTCCTGCATCGGTGCTTCAAGCTCCTCGCGCACGGCGCTTTGGAAATACTCCACGTTTTCGCGGGCGTAAGGATAATGCGCGCGCTCCTGGCATTGCCAGTAGCGAAGAAGCGTCACGTTTTTTGCGGGATCGCCGAGGGCGCCGCTCTGCAGATTCTGAAGATTCTTCTCCCAAAGCATTTCGCGCTGTGCCTCCGCGCCGCCGTTCAGATCCACGGAGAAGAGATAATCGTCATCGTAATAGAAGCTTCCCGTGGTTTCATCGTAGGAAATGAAATCGTAGCGGTTGAAGGTCGCGTTGTGCATGCGGCCGAAGGCATCGCGATAGGAGATCTGCCGCGGCTCGTCCGCAAAGGCGAGATGGTATTCAAAAATCAAGCGATCGAGATCTGCGTAAGCCGCGTATTTCATCTTTCGCTTGGATTCAAGTCTGCCGGATGCCTGTGCGATCTGAAGCTGTCTTGCATAGCCGGATTCGTTGCGTGAATTGTCAATGCCAACGAGCGCATCCGAAATTCCGAGAATGCGCTTGGCCTGATCGTAAAGGCGGGAGGCCTCCGCAATGTCCTGCGAAATATCCGGCGTGGTGTCCACCTTGCCGTATTGCGAGGCGCTTTCGCCCGGCTTCATTTTGATCAGCTGGCCGAAAACCGAGTTGTTCAGCGTGATGGTTGCATCCTCGGGAACAACGGGGGTAACGCCGGCCC
>JAZQWS010000179.1:0-1123 GCA_045632465.1 Eubacteriales bacterium | reverse complement strand
GCAAAATCTCAACCGCTTTGTCCATTCCCTCAACGGTAATATGTTCATACGGACCGTGGAAGGCATAGCCGCCTGTGCCGAGATTGGGGCAGGGTAATCCTTCAAAAGAAAGTCTCGCGCCGTCCGTTCCTCCTCTGATAGGCTTGATGATGGGCTCAATTCCCGCCTCAAGCGTTGCCCGCTTTGCCGTTTCAACAACGTGGAAGCAGGGGCGGATCTTCTCTTCCATATTTCTGTACTGCTCCTTAAGCGTAAGGGTAACAGTTCCCTCTCCGTAAGATGCATTGATCTGCTTTTCAATCTGACGGGCTAACTCACAGCGCTTTGCGAAGGATTCCGCGGAGTGGTCGCGGATGATATATCTAACGGTTGCGCGCTCAACGCATCCCTCCATATCCGTCAGATGGAAGAAGCCCTCATAGCCCTCGGTTTTGGACGGTATCTCGTCGGCGGGCAGAAGCGAATTGATCTCCATCGCTATTAGGGAAGCGTTGATCATCTTATCCTTTGCGGAGCCGGGATGAATATTAAATCCGTTGATCTCAAAAACGGCACCTGCGGCGTTGAAATTCTCGTATTCGATTCCGCCCTCTGCGTCACCGTCCGCGGTATAAGCAAAGTCGGCTCCGAAGCGCGCCACGTCAAAATGATCCGCGCCCTCTCCGATCTCCTCGTCGGGAGTGAAGGCAATACAGATCTTTCCGTGAGACAGATCTTTCTCGATCAACGTAGCCGCCAAGGTCATGATCTCGGCAATTCCCGCCTTGTCATCTGCTCCAAGAAGTGTCTTTCCGTCGGTAACGATCAAGGTTCTTCCCTTTAAGTCCGCAAGATGCGGGAAATCGGAGCGTTTGAGAATTCTTCCCTCGCCAAGCTCCACGTCCTCACCGTCATAATTTTCAATGATACGGGGAGATACGTTTTCTCCGCAAAAATCGGGAGACGTGTCCATGTGCGCTATAAATCCGATAGCGGGCATGTTCTCACATCCTGCGGTAGCGGGGATGGTCGCGTAAACGTAGCAGTATTCATCGCACTCGGCGGATATTCCCATATTTTTCAGCTCGTCCACCAGGCAGTGCGCCAAGTTAAATTGGATAGAGGAGGACGGATGCGCTCCGCT
>JAZQWS010000178.1:0-4722 GCA_045632465.1 Eubacteriales bacterium | reverse complement strand
GCCTTCGTTTACGGTGACGGAACGGCACAGCCCGTTCTGATCGAGGTTCCTTCCGAATTCAAAGGCGAGGAGAACGAATATATGCTGATCCTGCGCGAGAGCTTCCGCCCCGCAAAGGACAGCTACAATCGTCTCGTGAAGTACACGATTCGTCTCGACGGCTTCGTTTCCCTGCATGCGGGCGGCGAAGAAAAAAAGATCGTTACGAAGGAATTCATCTACGACGGAAACGAGCTTTTTGCCAACGTTGCAACCTCCGCGCGCGGCCACGCTTATTTCACCTTGAAGAGCGAGGGAAAGTCCTACGTCTCCGTTGAGGTCTTCGGAAACGCAACCAACAAGCGCATCCGCTTTGAGGATGATGCGGCAGTTGCAAAACTCAAGGGAAAGGTCGTTACGCTCGAGATCGAGCTTTACGATGCAGATCTTTATTCTATTAAGTTTGAGTGATTTTACACATAAAAAACGAGGATATGCAAACAAATCTTTGCATATCCTCGTTTTTTATTATTTTTTCTTACTTTCCAAGCTCTTTTGTTTTGATATACGCGGCTTCAACTGCCTCGATAAGTGCACCGCGCAGCGCGGCATTTTCAAGAACACGAACGCCCTCAATCGTGCTTCCGCCCGGGCTGCAAACGGCATCCTTCAAAGCCTCGGGATGACCGATACCCTCGAGGATCATCTGACCTGCGCCGACCATCGTTTTTGCCGCAAAGGCAAGCGCATCGGCATAGGAAAGTCCGCAAAGCACACCGCCCTCGGCCATTCCCTGCGCAAACATATAAGCAAAGGCAGGACCGCATCCCGAAACGGCGGAGGCCGCATCGATCTTATCCTCGGGGATGGCGGAAAGCTTGCCCGCAGGAGCAAGCACTTCAAGGAAGAGCGCAACGTCTGCTTCCTCACAGAGCGCATTCGGCACGTAGAGAATCATGCCCTCGCCAACGGCGGCGGGCGTGTTCGGCATAATGCGGATGATCTTCACATTCGCACCAAAAAGAGCGGAGAGCTTTTCAAGGCAAACGCCGGCACACATGCTGACCAGCACGGGGGGCGTTTTTCTCTCTTTTATAAATGGGAGCATTTCTGCCGAAAGCGCGGCAAGCCCCTGCGGCTTCACGCCGAGGAGGATCATATCGCACTCCTCCGCAAGGGCAGAGAGAGAAACAAATTTTGCGCCGAGGCGCTCGGCAAGGGCGGAGGCCTTCCCCTCGTCCTTATCCGTTACGTACAGAGAAACCTTCGTTTTTGCGATTGCGGAGGCGAGAGCGCCGCCCATATTGCCGCAACCAATACAACCGATCTTTTTCATATCTTCTTCTCTTTTCGTTCGTTTTCAGCGGATATGTCCCGCACCCGTGATGATATACTTATAGGAGGTAAGCTCGCAAAGTCCCATCGGGCCTCTTGCGTGCATCTTCTGCGTGGAGATTCCCATTTCGCAACCGAGGCCGAATTCGCCTCCATCCGTGAATCTCGTGGAAGCATTTACGTACACGGCGGCGCTATCCACCGCGAGAGTGAAAGCATCGGCGGCGGCGGCATTTTCGGTCACGATCGCTTCGCTATGCCCCGTGGAATGCGCGGCAATATGCGAAATGGCAGACTCGACGCTATCCAAAACGGCGATGGCCAGGGTGTAATCCAAAAACTCGGTGTCAAAATCCCGCGCTCCTGCAGCTTCTCCGGGAATGATGGCGGCGGCCGCCGCATCGAGGCGGAGAGAAACCGCTTGCTTTCCTTCTGCGGCACGCTTGGTTACGAGGCGCTCGTAGATCTTCGGCAAAAGATCTGCCGCTCTATCCTTATGAACGAGGCAGACCTCGGCCGCATTGCAGACGGAGGGACGGGAGGTTTTTGCATTTTCAAGAATGGCAAGGGCGCGGTCTTCATCGGCGTCCTTATCGATATAAATATGACAGATGCCCGTTCCCGTTTCGATCACGGGAACCTTTGCGTTTTCAACGCAGGCACGGATGAGCCCTGCACCGCCGCGCGGAATGAGGAGGTCGATCTGACCAACAGCGGTCATCAGCGCGGTTGCACTGTCACGGCTCGTGTCCTCGATGAGAGTGACGGCATCGGCAGGAAGTCCAACCGATGCAACGCCGGCGCGGAGGGCGGCGGCAATGGCCTTATTCGTGGCAATTGCTTCCTTACCGCCGCGAAGGACGCAGGCGCTTCCCGCCTTCACGGAAAGAGCGGCGGCATCCGAGGTAACGTTCGGGCGGCTCTCGTAGATCATGGCGAGAACGCCGATCGGAACGGACACCTTGCGGATCAAAAGCCCATCCTCACGCTTGGTTTCATCCAAAACGCGACCAACGGGATCGGGCAGGGATGCAACCTTTCTCACGGCGTCTGCCATAGCGGTCACACGCGCCTCGGTTAAGCTGAGACGGTCGATCATAACGGGGGAAATATGCTCCCTCGCGGCGAAAACGTCCTTTTCATTGGCGGAAAGGATCTCGGCCATCGAGGCTTCAAGAGCATCCGCCATCGCAAGAAGCGCGCGGCTTCTTTGCTCCGAGGAGGCGGCCATCATGCGAGGCTTTGCCGCGACGGCAAGCGCAATCTGTTCTGCAGTGGTCATGCCTTTTTTCCTCCAAAGAATCTCGTTCCCACGGGCGTTCCCTCCACACAATCGTAAAGAAGTGAGGGGCGATCGCCGCGGGTGATGATCATATCGATGCCGCGCTCCATGCACATCGAAGCGGCGCGGAGCTTGGTTTGCATACCGCCCGTGCCGAGGCCCGAGCCTGCACCGCCGCCGAGAGCGCGGATCTCATCCGTCATCTCTCTGACCTCGCGGATCAGCGCGGCTTCGGGATTTTTTCTCGGATCGGCCGTGTAGAGCCCTTCGATATCCGAAAGAAGGATCAGAAGATCCGCATCAGCCTCAAGCGACACGATGGCGGCCAGAGTATCGTTATCTCCAACGGCGATTTCCGCCGTAGAAACGGTGTCATTTTCATTTATGATGGGCAGAACGCGCAGCTCAAGCAGGCGATGGAGCGTGTTGCGGAAATTCTTATTGCGCTCCTCGTTTTCAATATCGTCACCCGTCAGAAGAATCTGACCGATGTTGTGCCCATATTCCGAGAATTGCTTATCATATACGTACATCAGCTCGCACTGACCAACAGCCGCGGCGGCCTGCTTGGTTGGCATATCCTTCGGGCGCTCGGAGAGGCCGAGCTTTCCAATACCCATACCAATTGCGCCGGAGGACACGAGGATCAGCTCATGACCTGCATTTTTGAGGTCGCTCATGACCTTGCAGAGCTCCTCAACGTGGCGAATATTCAAATTTCCCGTACTATGCGTCAAGGTTGACGTTCCGACTTTAATGACGATACGCATACGTTTATCTCCCGTTTTTTGAGAACAAAAGTTTACTTAATTTCGGTTTTACGCTTCGGTTTCTTCAGAAGCGCCCTTGCCGTGAAGAATATGATCGAAGGGCTTGCCCTGCTTCTTCAACTCGCGCATTTCAGCGACAGCGGCGAAGAGAACGTCACCCGAGGAATTGAGAGCGGTTTCAAGAGAATCCTGCACAACGCCGATGATGAAGCCGATGGCAACCATCTGCATTGCAACATCCTGCGATACGCCCAGAAGCGAGCAGGCCATGGGAATGAGGAGCAGAGAGCCACCCGCAACACCCGATGCGCCGCAAGCGCCAAGCGTTGCAAGGAAGGAGAGCAGGATCGCCTCCCAGAAAGGAACGTGCACACCCGTAGAGAATGCGGCGGAGAGAGCCATGATCGCAATGGTGATGGCCGCGCCGTCCATATTGATGGTTGCGCCGAGAGGGATGGATACGGAATACATATTCTTATCAAGTCCCAGCTTTTCGCACAGACGCATATTTACGGGAATGTTTGCCGCAGAGGAGCGAGTGAAGAATGCGGTCAATCCGCTTTCACGCAGGCAACGGAATACGAGGGGATATGCATTCTTGCCGATCATCACGGAGGCGATGATGGGGTTGATCACGAGAGCAACGAGGAGCATGCAACCAACGATAACGCCGAGAAGCGCACCGTAATCCTTGAAGATGGAAAGACCTTCCTCGGAAACGGTGGTGAATACAAGGCCGAGAATACCGAAGGGAGCGAGAGAGATCACCCAACGGATGCAGGCGGAAACGGCGGCGGCGAGATCTGCGATCACCGTCTTGGTGCGATCGGAGGATGCGCGAAGCGCGATACCGAAGAGAACCGCCCAGAAGAGAATGCCGAGATAATTTCCGTCAATGATAGAGGAAATGGGATTCTTCACGAGGTTGCCGAGAAGATTCGAGAACACCTGGCCGAGGCCGGAGGGAGCATCCTGGCTTGCGCCTGCGCCGATCAGGCTTACTTCCACCTTAAAGATGAAGGAAGCGCAAACGGCGATAACGGATGCGATCAGCGTTGTTCCGAGATAGAGCGCAATGACAGTGCCGAAGCGCTTATCCACGGAATTCTTCGCATTGGCGATCGAATGAATAACGAGGATGAATACGAGGATGGGCGCGAGCGCCTTCAGCGCGGTTACGAAGAGATTTCCGAGAATACCGATGAAGGACACGGATTCAACGAAATCACCTGCACGGGCGATCAGGGCGATCGATGCGCCGAGAACGATGCCGCAAAGGATGCGGATCACGAGGTTAATGCTGTTCCATTTTTCAAAAAGCTTTTTCATTTTTCTTTTCCTTACCGAAAGTAATAT
>JAZQWS010000177.1:0-1300 GCA_045632465.1 Eubacteriales bacterium | reverse complement strand
TCAAGGATTGGTTTTTCGGAAACACGGAGCATGATAGCGTGTATTCGTATATGAATCAAGAAAACGTCGCCTCCTATGCCACAGCTGCGGCAAACGGTATGACGAGGATCAAGGCGTATGAGGATGGCGAGGAAGCGCGGTTTGTGTATAGGATCACGCGCGATGAGTGGCAAAAAGCGAGGTGTGAAAATGATTGATCATTTGGAAACAAGTCGCCTGATCCTGCGCCCATGGTGTGAGGATGACGCAGAGGCCTTATATAAATACGCCAGCGATCCCGATATAGGACCGCCTGCGGGTTGGCCGCCTCACACGAGCGTGGAGAACAGCCGCGAGATCATCCGCACGGTGCTGTCCGCGCCCGATACCTTTGCCGTGTGCCTCAAAGAGGATGGCAAGCCAATCGGAAGCATTGGCTTTCACCGCAACGACCTTGCCGAAGCAGACGATGAATATGAGCTGGGCTATTGGATCGGCAAGCCCTTTTGGGGGCGAGGACTCATTCCCGAAGCCGCGCGCGAGATGCTTCGATACGCGTTCGAGGATCTCAAAATGAACCGCATATGGTGCGGCTACTATGAAGGAAATGAGAAATCCCGCCGCGTTCAGGAAAAACTTGGATTTGTATATCAGCGCAAGACCGAGGGCATTGAAGTGCCGCTTCTCGGCGAGATTCGCACGGGGCACTCGAATCTTATGACGAGAGAAACATGGGAGAAGACAAACATTGAGGTTTGAAATGCTCAAAAAACTCTACGATAAAAGCAAAATATGGTTTGCCGTCGCGTGGATCATCGCCTACTGTGTTCTGATGTCCGCAGGAGATTCGCTTTCTGCAGGGATCGGTATCGAAAAAGCGGTGACACTTCCCTTCGGAATATTGCTTTCGGCAATCCTTCTGCTGTTTTTGAAGAAAAACGGACTGTTCGAAGAGTACGGGCTTTGCGCACCCAAAGCATCTGCGAAATCCATGCTGTACTATGTGCCGCTCCTTGTCATCCTGAGCACAAATCTCTGGTACGGCGTGACCGTGCATTACGGTGCGATTGAAACCGCGCTGTACATACTGTCTATGTTTTGTGTTGGATTTTTGGAGGAGGTCATATTCCGCGGCCTTCTCTTTGAAGCGATGCGGAAAGACGGCATAAAATCCGCCGTGATCGTTTCCAGCGTGACCTTCGGTATCGGGCATATTATCAACCTCATAAACGGCTCGGGCGCGGAGCTGCTCCCGAATCTGCTTCAGGTGGTGTACGCAACCGCAGCGGGATTCATGTTTGTGATGATCTATTGCAAATCA
>JAZQWS010000176.1:0-4301 GCA_045632465.1 Eubacteriales bacterium | reverse complement strand
TATGAAAAAAAGCTATTGGATCTATAATCAAGGTGATTACGAAATTTATCACACCAACCTCGTCAACTCCCGCCGCCAGGAATTCGGCGTTGACTACCCCGTTGTCTGGAAGGTTTACGGCGTTGAACACAAGGTGGATTTCCACGCGGACGTTTACGCGGAGGAGGACACGAGCTTCATTTTGCACCTTGAGGGCAAGGGCTACGTTTTCGTGGACGCTTGGGAAAAGGAATTTGCCGACGGCGCAATGGCAGACGTTTCCAAGCAGGATGCACCGCCGGACAGGAGATATCGCCCCGGCGTTTCCGTTTCGCTTTCCAAGGGCGAGCACCATCTGCACATTTGTTGCTTGAATCTCACGGGGCTTCCCGCCGCCTATATCGAGAGCGAGCACATCGTTTCGGACGGATCGTTTTACACCCTTGGCCCGTGCGGCGAGCATATCCCCGTGGGCTATAGCAAAATGCATGACAGCCCCGAAAAAGTCCCCTCGCAATTCCTTTTCTCTTATGAAAGAAAAATGCCCGTTTCGGCAGAAAAGAGAAACGGCGGCACGCTCTTTGACTTCGGCAAGGAGCTTTTCGGCTATCTTTACGTAAAAAACGTGCGCGCGGATGAAGCGGTGCACGTGAGCTACGGCGAATCCCTCGAGGAGGCCTTGGACGTTAAGCACGCGCTGGTTTGGGAGGACGTGGAAGGTCAAACGGAACACAAGCTGACCCAGCGCGCCTTCCGCTACATTTTCATCACGGGCACGGATGCGCCCGCCGTGGAGGCCGATTACGAATACCTCGATCTTCCCTATCGCGGCTCCTTCCGATGCGATGACGAATCCGTCAACCGCATTTATGACACCTGCGTTTATACGCTTCATATCAACACCCGCGAGATTCTGACCGAGGCCATCAAGCGCGACCGCTGGCTTTGGAGCGGCGACTCCTATCAGGCCTTCAAATTCAACACCTATCTCTTCCATGACAAGGATATCGTGCGCCGCTCGCTGATCGGTATACGCGGCAAGGATCCCGTGACCGAGCATATCAACACGATCGCGGACTTCAGCCTCTATTTCATTCTCGGATGCTTGGATTACTATGACACCTACGGCGATACGGAATTCATTCGCTTCATCTATGACCGCGCAAAAACCCTGATGGACTTCTGCGCCTCGCGCGAGGATGCCGAGGGCTTCTTCACGAAGAAATATGAAGATTGGATCTTCGTCGATTGGGCAAATATCGATAAGGACGGCCCCGTTTGCGCCGAGCAGATCCTCTATATCGCATCCCTGCGCGCAATGGCAAAAATGGCGGCGCTGATCGGACGGGACGGCAAAATCTACGAGCAAAAGGCAGAAAAGCTCACCCTGCTTACAAACGAGCGCTTCTGGCGCGAGGAAAAGGGAGCTTATATCTCCTCCTTCACCTCGGGACGCGAGCAGGTGACGCGCCACGCCAATATTCACGCCATTCTCTACGGCATTGCCGACGAGGAGAAAACCGCCGCCATCATCCGAAACGTTTTGGAAAACGACGAGATCCCCGCAATCACAACCCCCTTCTTCGGCGGCTTTGAGCTGGATGCCATGGCAAGGATCGGACGCACCGATCTTGTGGAAAAGCGCATCCGCACCTACTGGAAGGGAATGCTCGACCTCGGCGCAACCACCATCTGGGAAGAATACAATCCGGAATTCTCGGGTGCGAAGCATTACGAAATGTATAACCACAAATACGGAAAATCGCTCTGCCATGCATGGGGCGCATCCCCGATCTATCTGCTTGGCCGATATTTCCTCGGCGTTCGCCCCACGGGCGTTGCTTACGAAACCTTTGAGGTGCGCCCCAATCTCGGCGGCTTCGGCTTCTTTGAAGGAACCGTTCCCGTGGGAGAGGGTGAGGTACGCATTTACCTTTCCAAAGAGCTTCTGCGCGTTTGCGCAACCAAAGAGGGCGGAACGCTGATCTTTGGCGACAAGCGAATCTCCCTTCCGAAAAACGAAACGATTGAAATAAAAATGTAAATTATAGTTTTCAAAATCAGCAAACATGAAAAGCGAGGTCTTGTAAAAATGAAAATTTTTGCTCTTGAATCCATAGCTCCCTCCTATTTTACATACGTAGAACAAACCGCGCCTCTTGCACCCGATCAGATCACGGACGCGGGCGCTTACCACTTCAATTGGATGACCGTCTTTGACGTTGGCGTTGACGTGCATTTCGATCCCCTCCCCCGCACCTACATCGGCGCGGTTACCGTGAAATTCTCCGCGCCCGCCGTTTCGGGCATTGAGGTGCTTGTGGACGGCAAGACCGCGGGCTGCTATTTTTCGGAGAGCGGCTTTGCGACAGGCGGCCGGGCCGGCGAACGCACCAACCTGATCAACAAGAGCGAAATTTCCGTTCCCGTCGGTGCATACGGAAGCGAGATCCTTCTCCGCTTGCACGGCGCAATGCAGCCAATTGATATCGAAAAGATTTCTCTGCTCGGCGCAGAGCTTGACGAAGAGCCCACGCTTTGGCCCGCGCCCAAAAAGGTTTCCTTCCTCGGAAAAAGCCGCCGCATCGCGGCCGTTACCGCCAAGGGCGGCGCGGAAGCGGAATTTGCCGCCGATTTCTTTAAGCAAACGCTGGCCGAATGCTCCCCCCTCCCTCTTTGCGACTGCGGCATCACCGTTTGCTTCGAAGAGGTTTGCGATCCCACCTACGCGGGCGAGCGCTACACGATCGATTATAAGGACGAAACGCTGACCGTTCGCGCCGCCGAAAGGCTGACGCTTCTCTACGGAGCAGACACCTTGCGCCAAGCGCTGAACGCCGAGGGACTCGCGCTTCTCACCTTAGACGATAAGCCCACCTGCGCCTTCCGAGGCTTCCATCTCGGACTTCCGCATCTGGATTACTTTGAATTTGCCGAAAGATTTTTCCGCTATGTGCTTTTGCCTCTGCGCTATAATTCCGTCATCGTGGAATTTGCGGGCGGCATGCGCTTTGACCGCCATCCCGAGATTCTGGAGGCATGGCTGGAGGATCAGCGCCTGCGCGAGGCGGGAGAAATTATCGCCGCCCCCATCCACAACGAAATGGGCGCACGCGGCACGGTGCTTGAAAAAAAGGACGTGGCTAGATATCTTGCCTCCGCGAGAAAATACGGTCTGGACGTGATCCCCGAGGTGCAATCGCTCTCTCACGTGCAGTATCTCACCGCCGCGCATCCCGAGTTTGGCGAATACGCCGAAAAGCTTGACCGCGAGATTGACACGCGCGGCGAGGACGAGCGCCCGGCTGACACCGTTGCGCATTGCTATTGCCCCTCCTGCGAGGGCGTTTACGACGTAATGTTTGACATCATTGACGAGATCGTTGAGGTGGCAAAGCCCAAAAAGTACGTGCATCTCGGCCATGACGAGGTGTACCAGCTCGGCGTTTGCAAAAAATGCAAGGAAAACACGCCCGCCGAGCTTTACTACTACGATCTCATGAAGCTTTACGGCCACCTCAAGGAAAAGGGACTGACCGCGATGATCTGGTCGGATATGCTTCATCCCGCGCCTCTGACGCAGTATAAGTGCGAAAGCCTGCGCGAAAAATTGCCGAAGGACATCGTGTATCTGGAATTTATCTGGTATTTCAAATTTGACGAGGATATCGAGGACGATCTTCTGCCCTATGGAAATCCCCTCATGATCGGAAATCTCTATTCCTCGCACTTCACGCGCTACAGAAGCCGCATGACGAAGGAAGGCGTGATCGGCGGCGAATGCTCCACCTGGGTTGCCGTTGGCGAGGAGGAATTCGGTGACAACGGCAAGATCTTTGACGTTGCTTATCTCTCCGAAATGCTTTGGAATCCCGAAAATTACCGCGAGGAAAACCGCCGCGGCTATACCGAGCTGATCACGCGCCACGTGATCCCCTATCTCAGAAACGGCTTGCACGGCGCGTTTGCGCCGAAGGGCTACCGCGCCGAGGTGCTTCCGCTTTCCGCAAAAAAGCCCGCACTCCCCGAAATTCTCTCGGCCGCGCGCCCCGATGCCATCCTCGCAGAGGACTTTATCTTTGAGGGCTCTGCCTCCTGCGACCGCCTGATTCTGGAGCTGAGCCTCCCTCATCCGATGCGCCGCATCGTTTGGAAGGATCTGCCGCACCTCGGCTCTTACGTTGTGACCTACGAGGACGGAACGAAAGCCGAGATCGAGCTTCGCTACGGAAGAAACGTGATGGAGCTTTGCCATACCTACGGTGAGCCGAAGCTTCTCCAGTACTTCCGCCATAACGGCTACGTTGGCACGTATTTCGCAG
>JAZQWS010000175.1:0-4935 GCA_045632465.1 Eubacteriales bacterium | reverse complement strand
CCGCCGTAAGCCAAAAGCAGGTTGAAGCCCTTTTCCACCAGATAGTCAAGGCGCAGGTCGCTGATGCGGAAATCATAGCAGATCTCTCCGTCCTCACCTATGTATACGATGTCCTCAAACATGGTGTAGATACGAACGGTGTCAATCGCGCGGTCGGCGGAAATTCTGTCAAGAATTCTCTTTCCCCATGCATCCTCCACGGCATCTGTTGGATGAAAAAGGCATTGATTCCAGAAATTTTTGCGTGTTTTTGTGGCTTTACTTTGTATTTTAATCATATTTTCTCCTTTTACGCCTCGCCGAAGCGGTTATCTCGCTCGATCAGCTCGCGGCAGGCTTCAATTTGCAGAGCCTTGGATTTCGGCATTTCAAAATCGTTGTCGTAGATCTCGATGCGCTCGTGGATGCGGTTCGCTCCTTGCGGACGGCAGGTCTGGGCAGAAATGCCGCAAACGCCGCGCGCGCCGAAGCGGTTGCCGTAGATCTCTGCGGAGGTGATCGCACCGTTTTCACCCCAGAAGGTGAAAAGATCGTGGATCAGAACGGAGGCGTGCGTCAGATCCAGGCGGTTATTTCTCACGGTGATATAGGGGGCGGAAAGGCGCAGATGCGGGCAATTTGCAACCACGTTGTTCTCCACCAGAAGGCGGGGCATCCTTCCTTTGTTCTCAAAGCACATACCGACAGCAAGCGCAATTCTGCCATCCGTTTCGATCTCGATCTGAGAGCGATCCTCGTTAACGAAAACCGCCGTGACCGCGGTTTCGCCCAGCTCGTTTCCGCTCGCCATATCGCTGACGGTTAAAACGTCACCCACGCGGTAGGGGATCAAGCCGTAATGCGAGGGGCGCGCAAAGCTGAGGCGCACTCTTGTTTGCGAGAGGCTTTCCTCCACGCGGGTATAATAGCCGTGCACGTTCATCGCATCGTCATAGGTATCGCGGATCTCGGAGTTGCGGAGAATGCAATCCCCCGTGCAGTTGGTGATAAAGATGGCGTCCGCCGTGGAGGAATAGTATTCCTCTCTTCCCTCCTTGAGGACAAAGCGAAGTCCATCCAGCGTTATATTCTCGCAGGTGTCTGCCACAAAGCCCATGCCGCCGTTGCGATATACGGAAACGTTTTCAACAAGAATATTTTTGGAGTCCGATGCGTAAAAGGCGCGGTTTTCACGATCGTTATCGTAGGCAAGGCAAATCCTGTCACCCACAGAAAAGTCCGGGCGCTCGCTCTCTTTTTCGTAAGCGAGGAAAACGCCTGCATCCGTTTTCTGCACGGTGGCAACGATGGCGCTTGCGGCCGTATTGCGCGGCGCGCGGCAACCGACGGCATAGAAAAAATAAGTGTCGGTCGCGGATCTTGCGATCCTTTTCATACTGATCTTGCAATCGCTCGTGCCGATCGTTTCCGATCCGCAAACGAAGAAAAGATGCCCATCCTTCACGAAATAATCGAAAAGATCCTCGCGGATGGCGAGCAAAAGTCCCGCGTCCGAAATTTCCTTTACCTCGGCAAAGGCATAGCGCAGGAAGGAGAAATCCATAGAGAAATTTTTGAGCGTTACGTTTTCACAGCCTTGGATCAGAAACGGAGATACGCGATCGCAGAAAACGAAATCCGCATCGCCGCCGTCCACCGTCAGATTCCTTGCGTTTTCGATGGGAAAGACGATATTCTTTTCTCCGTTTGGCGAGCAGCCCGAATAAACGAAGCGCTTCGCGCAGTCCTCTTTGCGAAAGCGGTATTCTCCCTTTTCAAAGCGGATCTCGGCCTCGTCCGCGCCGTCAAGCGACGCGAAAAAGGTTTGCAGCTTTTTGGAAAAATCCGCATCCTTTGCGGAAATTAAAATGCTTTTTTTCATAATTGGTCCCCTGCTTTTTCAAACAAGCCTTGGCGTTTGGCCGAGGCGGCGGCGCGTGTCAAAGAGTCTTTGCGCAATATTCATTTTGAGATCGCCTCTGTACCAGTTTTCAAATGCGCCCACCTCGGCACATTTTCTGTATGCAAGATGCTCTTCAAGACTCTCGCTCGCGGCGTTCAATGCGGATTTCATCTCTTCCGACTGTCCGTTAAGACAATATTTTCTCGCTTTGTAAACAAAAGTATACCATTTATAGATATACGTCAGCGTTTTCACGTAAAGCATCCACTTCAAGCGGATATGCTCTGCGATGCGATCGGAGGATCTTTTTGCAAGGGAATCGAAGCGATCAAAGAGATTCTCGTAGATCGGAATGGCCGCCTCGATCGCATCGTGATAGGCCTTGCAGGAATCTTCCTTCTCGCCGAGGTCTTTGAAAAAGCACTCGAGAATATAACTGCCATATCCGAGAATATCCCCCTCCTTTAAGGTGTGGTTATGGAAATCCTCGGAAACCTCGTCAAAGAAAAAGTTGAAATACTTGCTGTGTGTGTGGGTTTTGATATGCTCCGTGGAAACGTAGGGAAGATTTTTATAATAAGCGTCGATCAGCGCCGCCGTTTCGCCCTCGTAGGGCGCAAATTTTTCGCAATACGCGCCGATAAAGGCTTCCTTCGAGAAATCCTCCATCCCGAGCGCCATGCGCGCGTAGGCGGCAAGCTCGAAGGTGAATTCGCGCATATTGGAAACGTTCATGATGCAGTAAGCTCTGTCGCCCTTATCATAGGCCAGGCGCAGATTATAATAGAGCTTATCAAGGCCTGTCTGCGGCGCAAGATGCGGGCCGCTATCAAAATATTGCAGATGATAATAAATGCCGGTGCGGTCGGTTTTGCTTCTTTCCAAGGAATAGAATTCCTTGCCGAACATCTGTGTCAGCCCTGTGTCGGCAAAAACGATCACGGTGTTTTCCGGGAAGCGGAGATAGCCCTTCTCGGTTAAGATCGAGCCCTCCATCCAGAGCGTGGAGGTAAAGTATTTCGCTCTTCCCTTCGTGGCCTCCATAACGATCTCGCGCTGCTTTTCATAAGCGCGGCTGATGAATTCGCCTGCGGTGGCAAGCTCCTCCTCGGTGGGAATTCTCTCTTGCCAAACGGGGCGGTCGCCCTCGCCGCGAAGCCCGATCTGCCACACGACGTTCGGATATTTTGCCCACTTTTCTGCATAATCCGACCATGCCTTTTCCATCAGCGCAGGGTTTTTCTGATAGGAAAATTCGCCGCTCTCGCCGCGCTTTTCAAGGTAGTTTTTGAAGGTGAAGGCAGAAACGCCGAGCGGCTCGATATGATGCTGGGAAACGTAAATCCCGCGCGCGGCCGCGACGTCTGCGAGAAGCTTTTCGGGGGGATTTTCGATATCCAAAAAGGAGGCGGGAATGATGAGATTGAGCTTTAAGCGCAGCGCGGTTTCCACCACCATGCGGATCGCACTCTCCTCTACGGTAACGCCGTACCAGGGAAAGTCCAGCTTGCGGATGCCGCCGCCATCGCGAAAGCCCGTGAGAAGATCCTCATCGTTGATAAAAGCACCGCGGAACAAAAATCCCTTCGGCTCTTCCCTGATTTCGATATCCCCGATTGAGAGGCTTTCTCTCTTCTCAATTGCAAGATCCTTAAAAAGATAGCAGGGAGAAACGCCGAGAAGCTTTTCGCACACCGTGTAAATGCCCCACATCGTGCCAAGATAGCCCTCTGCCGAGAGGATCAGCCGATTCCCTTCCGTGCGCAGAAAGAAGCCCTCATGTTCGGCGGGCTCATAGTCCGTAAGGGTATTTTCCTCGATCACGATGCATCCTTCGGTGATCTCTTTTGTGATGCGAGGCGATACCCCGAAGGCGCTGACGCGCGCAAAATCGCGGCAAAGATCCTCTGCGGCGAGGCGCACGTATGCATTCGTATTCAAAAGGCAGACGTCACAGCAGAAGGTTTTATCAAACAAAAGCATTTTGCACTGCCCTCCTTTGGATAATTTTTTAAAAAAGGATTGACCTATTCTTCTTTTTAGTATATAATAAAATAAAAAATTTTACAATAGGAAATTCGCTTAAAATTTAAGTGATTCGCGCATTTTTTTATGTTCGAAATGGTAAAAAATACCAATTTTAATAAAACAAGTGCGCAAGAAACGAAGAAAAAACGGAGAAAATCATGATAGAAACGAAAAAAGACCTTGTGGAAGCCTTCAAAAGCATTCTTCAGCCGCTGAAGGGATATTACACGCCCTGCAAGGCGGGGCTGAGGCTAGGAAGCTTCTCGGCCTCCTATTCGGACGAGATTGCGGATATGGAGGGCTTTTGCCGTGTTCTTTGGGGGCTTGCGCCGCTTTGGGCGGGCGGAGAGGACTGCGAGGACTTTGCCGAGATCTATCGCGCAGGAATTATCAGCGGAACAGATCCCGAAAGCCCCGAATATTGGGGCGAAGTGCCGAAGGTTTCCTGCGATCAGCGCATCGTTGAAATGGCGGCACTCGGGCTTGCTCTGATTTTGGCCCCCGAAAAGGTCTGGAATCCCCTGACGGAGAAGCAAAAGAAGGATTTTCACACCTGGCTCTATCAGGTAAACAACGAAATTACGAGCAAAAACAACTGGCTTCTCTTCCCTTTGATCGTGAATCTTGGTTTTAAATGCGTTGGCGCGCCCTATGATCGCGAAAAAATGCAGGATTCGATCGAAAAATGCCATTCCTTCTACCATTCAAACGGCTGGTATCATGACGGAAAGAGCGATCAGGCAGATTATTACGTGGCCTTTGCGCTTCATTTTTATTCCTTGATCTATGCCAAGGTGATGGAAAAGGAAGATCCCGAAAACAGCAGAATCTTCAAGGAAAGAGCTGAAATTTTTGCAAAAAGCTTTATTTATTGGTTTGATGAGGACGGCTCGGCACTGGCATTTGGACGCTCTCTGACCTATCGATTTGCACAGTGCTGTTTCTTCAGTGCTTGCGTTTTTGCGGGTGTGAAGCCATTTCCGATGGGGGTTATTAAAGGAATTATCTCCCGCCATTTTGAATGG
>JAZQWS010000174.1:0-4397 GCA_045632465.1 Eubacteriales bacterium | reverse complement strand
GAAAAATTCATCATTTCGCTGATCTGCCGAACCGAATAGCCGCTTGCGAGCAAGGTTTTTATATGCTTTAATCTTTCCGCGCGGATATATTCCGCCACGGTGCAATTCTCTTCCCTATAAAAGATGCGCGAAAGCTGCTTTTCGCCGATATAGCAATAGGCGGCAAGCTCTCGAATTGTGAACCCCGCTTGCACGTTATCCCGAATAAATTGCTTCGCCATTGCAAGGCGCGTATCGTTTAAGGGTGCGGGGCGGCGCTCGCTCTCATCCCTGGCACCTACCAAGCGAAGCACGAAAAGAACGCATTCGAGAGCGGAAAGCTCGGCCATATGCTCGGAAAAGGCAAAAGCGCTTGCGCTTTCTCCATTCATAAAATCCAAAAGAGATAGAAATTTCTCGGAAGCCTTTGCCACCACGTAAGGCGGAAGATGCGAAATTTTCGGAAGAAGCAGGCTATCCTCGGAAAGAGCAAAGTTGACGGCGCATTTTTTATAATCGTCCGTTTCGCTCACAACGAGATGCGGCGTGTATGGCGGGATAAACAGAAGCTCACCCTCGGAAACGGTTATTTTCTCATCCCCGATCTCGTATTTCTGACTCCCCGCGCGTATGATATGCACCTCGTAAAACGCATGGTGATGCACGGTGCGCAAAGTGGATGCCTTATCGGCCGAAACGTTTAGATCCTTGACGTAGCATTCCGAGATGCCAAGTCCTTGAAACGTATGCTTCCCGACATCGGCAAAGGAATCGCTTTTTTGAAACAAAATCCTCATATTTTCACCTGAAATAAAGATTTTTTCTATAGTGCAAAGAAATCTGCACGCATACAGTTTAACACATTCGTACAAAAAATGCAATTGGTATGTCCTTTTTTCATAAACTTTTTGTCCCTTCTTTGAATTGTTTGCACGGCGCGTTTTATGATATAATGATCTTACATTCCAATTTGCGAGGACAATTTTATGAATTTGAAGGAAAAGCTGAAGCTTGGCAGACCGCTGATCGGCGCGCACGTGAATCTGCGCGATCCCATCGCCACCGAGATTTTGGGCGCGCTGGGCTATGATTATCTTTTTATTGATACGGAGCATGCCGCGCTCTCGGAGCAGGATATTTACCATCATCTGCTGGCGGCCAGATCCGTTGGCACTTCCGTGATCGTTCGCGTTCCCGTAGACGATCTGACGATGACGAAGCACATTCTCGAGATGGGGCCGGACGGCATTCTTTTCCCGATGGTGAAGGATGCGGAGCATGCCAAGGCACTGCTGGCTGACACGCTTTATCCCCCGTACGGCACGCGCGGATGCGGCCCGAAGGGCGCGGTGCGCTACGGGCTTGACAATGAGCCGCATTTTTACAAGGAGGGGCATCTTTCTCTTTGCCGCTTCGTTATGATCGAGCAAAAGAGTGCCGCCTTAGATGCGGCGAACATCGCGGCGATTCCCTATCTTGACGGTTGCGTGCTCGGAATGCACGATCTTTCGGGCTCGATCGCCCGCCTCGGTGACGTTTTCTGCGAGGAAAATCTTTCGCTTGCAAAAATGGCGGCGGATGCCTTTCTCGCAGAGAAAAAGGCCGTTGGCCTTTCCACCTACGCGATCGATGAAAAAACGCTTGCGACCTACCGCGATCTCGGCGTGAATATGATCTCCACGGGCGCGGATTACGATTATATCCTGCGCATGGGAAGGGATACGCTGAGTAGAGCCAAAGATGTTTTTAAAGTCGAAAAAAGGTAGAAAATAAAGAATGATCAATGAATATAAGCAGAAAATATGGGACTTTTACCCATTTCGCACAGAACTGCATACGCACACCGCGCCGGCGAGCCCTTGCAGCTCGTTTTCCGCAAAGGCGCTCGCGGAGGCACTGGTGCGCGAGGGAATTCACGCCGCCGTGCTGACCAATCATTTCGGCCCTTATCATATGGGACTTTATAAGTCAAAGGACGAATTTCTTGCAGAGTATCTGAAAGCCTATCACGATTTGAAGCGCGAGGCAGATGCCTTGGGGCTGACAGCCATATTCGGCATTGAGCTTCGCTTTCACGAAAACAAAAACGATTACCTTGTGCTCGGCATTGATGAAAACGAGATTTCCCGCGTTTACGATGCCGTGGCGGGCGGGCTCAAAAATTTCCGAGCGACCTTTCCCGATAAGGAGATCCTGATTTTGCAGGCGCATCCCGACCGCGACGGCATGGCGCATGCAGATGCCGCGCTTTTGAACGGCGCGGAGGTATTCAACCTCTACCCCGGCTACAATCCGCACACCGCCATCAGTGCAAAATGGGCGAAGGAAAATGCGCTTGCGATCGTTGTTGGCGGCTCGGATCTGCATCATCCGGGCGGCGAGGGCGCATGCCTTTTGCGAACGAAAACGCTTCCCGAAAGCGCGGAGGCACTGATTGAAATATTAAAGAGCGGTGACTATGCGCTGGAGATCGGCGATAGCATCGTTTTGCCTTAATGGAGATTTTTATGAAGATCGGAATTTTTACGGATTCGCATTATGCCACCGATGCGGCACACGCCGCAGGATACGCGCGTTTGAAAGGGGCTTTGGATGCTTTTTCCGAGGCGGGATGCACGCTTGCGGTATTTCTCGGCGATCTGACGGATAAGGAAAAAACGCACGCGGAGGAAATCGCGAGTCTGCAGAGGCTTCGCGCGCTTTTTGAGATGTATTCTTTTCCCGTTTTCGTGATGTTCGGAAATCACGACATCGTGAATTTCTCAAAGGAGGAGTTTTACGAGATCCTCGGCGAGCATCATCGACCGAAAAACGGCGATTTTTGCGGACGCAATCTCATCTTCCTTGATACCTGCTGCTTTAAGGATGGCAGAGATTATCAAAGAGGAAACGGCAACTGGCAAGAAATCTACGTTCCGCGTCTCGATGCGCTCCGTGAGGAGATAAAAGAGGCCTCGGATGCGCCCGCCTATGCTTTTGCGCATTTTCCGCTCGATCCCGATGCGACGCCATGGAGAAGGGTGCATAATGCGGATGAGGTGATGAAAATTTTAGAGGCATCGGGAAAATTCCGCACCGTGTTTCAGGGACACGATCACAGGCGTATTGAATCCAAGATCGGAGGCATGCGATACGCTACCTATGAAGCACTTCTCGACACAGAAGAGGCCTTTTATGTCGAAGAAATATAATTCAAGCAACAATTGATTGACAAGCCTATCTTTATAAGCTATAATTAAACTATCAAGATGCCAAAACGGCAAGGAGAGAAAAACATGATCAATATCGGAAGCAGAAGAGAATGCTTTTTTGATACCTTTTTAATTGACGAAACAAAGACCTCGGCGGAGCGCCGCCTGCACAAGCCGGTGCGCCGCGAGGTGCTTCTTACGATGGATAAGCCCTGGGAAGCGAAATACACCACGATGTTTTGCACGATCTTTGCCGAGGGCAAGTGGAAGATGTATTACACAACCACGGTTACGTCGAAGGAAAAATACATTTGCTACGCGGAGAGCGAGGACGGCCTGCATTGGGTGCGCCCGAATCTCGGCATCATTGAATTTCGCGGCTCGAAGGATAACAATATTATTCTGGATATCCCCGCGGTGGAAAAATTCGATTTCAACGGCTTTGACAACCTTTCGGTTTTCTACGATGAGAATCCCGATTGCCCTGCGGACGAAAAATATAAGATGACCTGCTGGTGGATGGGACACGCCTCCCTGATCGCGCTTTTCAGCGCGGACGGCCTGCATTTTACGAAGAGCCGCTTCATGACCGATGACGGCGAATTCGATTCGCAGAACCGCGCCTTTTACAGTAAGGAGCATGGAAAGTATTTCTCCTTCTTCCGCGGTGAGCATACGCCCGAGGACGGTGTTACCGAAATTGATTTTTCTTATACAGACAAGGATGCCAGCGCGCTTTTTGATCCCGAGACCTTCATGCTCCGCGCGCCCGGCAAGGGTACGTATCGGATGATGCGCGACGTGCGCGTGATGGAATCCGAGGACTTCATAAATTGGTCGAAGCCGCAACCAATTGAATACACGGGCAAGCCCTTCCAGCTTTATTTCAACACGATCTTCCCCTATCCACGCGCGCCGCATCTTTTCGTTGGCTTCCCGCTTCGCTACGTGGAGCGCAAGGGCTGGACGAAAAATTATGATGAGCTTTGCGGCAGAGAGGACCGCCTGGAGAGAATGAAGACGATGGCGCGCTTCGGACTTGCGATTTCCGACGGACTTTTCATCTGCTCGCGCGACGGCTATCATTTTGAAAAATACGATGAGGCGATCCTTCCCCCTCCGCCCGAAAATCCCGAGGCCTTCGTTTACGGTGACGGAACGGCACAGCCCGTTCTGATCGAGGTTCCTTCCGAATTCAAAGGCGAGGAGAACGAATATATGCTGATC
>JAZQWS010000173.1:0-32423 GCA_045632465.1 Eubacteriales bacterium | reverse complement strand
ACCGCCCTTCTCTGTAGGGGCGACCGGTGGTCGCCCGCGGGCGTCGGGTGAACGCCCCTACAATAACAAAAAGCCCTGCGTGAGCAGAGCTTTCTGTATATCGAAATAATCCCCAATGGGTAATTATCTCTTCGAGAGATCGATTCCGCGAGGAAAATCAATTCCTGCGAAAATCTTTTCTGCGAAAAATCAATATCCGCTGCCCTCTTGTACGGTTTCGTTATAACCGAACACAAGGCCGAACTGGCCGTAATAGATCGACAGATAATCACCGCTATAGATTGCGGAATCTGCCTTGCCGATACCAACCATTGCGTTCGAAGGATCCTGCTGATACAGGCCGTTTGCAACGACAACGCCGGGCTGGATCGCAACACCAACGGAGTTGGGCGTTCCGGTTACTGCATCCATACCGGTGGCATCACCGATGATACCTGCCGCAACAGATCCATTCGAGGACTGGAAGATCGGAGCCGCACCAAGCATTTCGTGCTGCTTATATCCTGCAACGTAGGGGTTACCGTAGGTTCCGTATACGTCGTTCATATCGAGGATCACATTGCCGCCGATCGAAAGCTTGCCGTCTACGTCTGCCGTTCCCGTAAGAAGCGCAGATGCATCCGAAGCGCTCACCATGTTCACCATAACGAGGTTCATAAACTTGGTGTCGCCATTGCCGGGCAGAGTGGTCATAAACGAGCCGCCGCCCATCTGAGGAAGACCGTTCATCGCCTTGATCGTACCAACGATCTGGGTTGCGCCAAGCGCCGTGAACCAAGCCTCCTGGCCGGTTACGTAGGAGAAGATCTCGCTCTTATCGTCGAAGTTATACTCCGCACGAGACACGGAGTTCGACTGGTATTCAGGCTCGCTCGTCATGGCAATGATAACGGGGCCGCCGCACTTTGCAACGCGGGAATTCGTGACATTTACGGTGATATGGGTGTGATTTTCATGAGGCGTGCTGTTATTGTCATCGATATTGTTTTTTGCCCAGCTCATGATGTGGTTCTGCCATGCATTGTAAAGATCGCACTCGTTTACGTTGATGGTCAGACAGTCATAATCCGCAAAGAGGGAGATATAATACGCATAAATGTTTACATTTTCAAGATTCGTGATGCACTTTGCGGTCTTGATGGCGATCGCACCGAGCATGTGTCTCATCGAAGCAGAGTTATCGTTATCCGATCCGTCGTCATCACGAAGGAAGAGAGAATTGATGTTTACGGTGTACTTCGTGTGATCAAACTTTCCATCGCTGCGCATCGTATCGTTTGCATCGAACTTGAAGATCTGGCTGGAGGAAAGGTCATCTTCGTTATTTGCCGTGCCCTTAGGAGCAACGCAAGGAAGCTTATAGGTATAGATCGTGAAGTAGTTACCGTAAATTTCGAACTTATTGCTCGTTTCGTTGTGCTCATAGCTATAAACGTTGAACTGCTCCCAGAGGAACTTGCTTCCTGCCGTCCAGGTTGCATCGTACCATTTGCCGTCCTTACCCTCGTACTTATAGGGGGTATCCACCGCCAACGTATAGAAATACTCTGCGGGAAGGTCGGACATCTCGATCGTGAGATTCTTATGGATAACGATACCGCCGAGGTCTGCAGGGCGGGCAACGCCGTTGTTTGCAAGGAAGGTGGTTACAACGTCCATCTGCATAACGCCCGAGCCATCAGAGCCGATCTCGTTATTTCTGTTGGTGATCAGGTTCAGCTCCCAAGCCTCGTAAACGTTCCAGGCATTCACAACCTTAACGGTCAGGGACTTGGTGTTTTTCGCCTCGGTTCCCGCGATAACGCCGTTTGCGGGGCGGGTTTCAATTCTGAAGGTCTTATTCTCTGCCGCCTTGGTGAACTGGAATGCGTTCTTTCCGGCAGACTCATCGATCGAAACGTACTGCGCAAGCGCATCGCCCGAAAGGAGAGTTTCGCTATCGCCCTCAACGAGATATACCTTGGAAAGGCTCTGATAAGAGGTGATGATGGAGGGCTCAAGATCATCGTCCAGCGCGTCGATCTTCAGCGTGAAGCGGAAGGGATTCTGATAGCCGACAACGTAGGTGTAGCTCTGGTTCTTGAACTGCTTCTTATTGCCCTCTGCGGCAAGGAATGCCGAGAGGTTTGCATCGTAGTCAACGCCGAATACGATATAGTCTGCATCCGCGCTGGTTACGCTGATGGCAACGGTTGCGCTGACACCGCGGAAGGTCACAGTTACATTATTTTTCTTACCGGCCTCGTTGAGATCACCGGTCACGGTTGCGCCGATTGCCTCTGCGCCAACGCCGTATTCCTTCTGCGTTCCGTCCGAAAGCGTTGCGATGATCACGAGCGCGGAGGTATCCAGCTCGTCACCGAAGCGGATGGAGGAAGGAAGAGTTTCTGCCTTCACGGCAATGGAGGTGATGCCGAGAACCTTCACGGGAACGTTCTCTACCCAAACCTCATAAAGACCGAAGTAGGTAACCTTGAGAGTTGCGCTATCGTTTGCAACGGAGGTATCCAGCTCAAACTTGAGGTTGCCGCGGTTTGCAACGGTCTCGGAAGATCCGTCGGTATACTGAACGACAACGGTGATGCCGTCGGTTACGTATGCGTCACCAACAACCACCTTATTGGCATGGCCGCTTACAAGGAGAGATGCAATGCCCTTAACGGTGATCTCAACCTCTGCGGTTGCGCCGTAGTATGCAACGCTCAGCATCTGCTCGCCTGCGGTGGTGAGATCGATCGTGCCGAGAGAGAGGTCTGCGAAGGAAATTCTGTTTCCAACGGAATCATCTGCATAAACCGGCGTTACGCGGATCTGAGAGAATGCATTCGCCGCCAGCTGGCTATCCTTGAAGAACACGGTCTGGATCTCGCTCGTGTCTACGAGAAGCTCCTTGATACCGATAACGGTGATCTCCACGGATGCATTGAAGCCCTTATAAGAAATAGCTACGTTCTTAACGCCTGCGGCACTCACGTCGATCGCGCCGATGGAAAGCTCTGCATTGTCAAGCGCGAGCTTCTCTCTTGCGCCGTTGGTGTAGATCGCATAGATCGCGAGAACCTCGGGATCAAATGCATTGCCGAGATATACCTTGCCGTTCGAAGCGGATGCCTCGATCGCCTCTACAACGGGATCGGTTTCGGTGATCATGATCTTTGCTTCCTTACCAAGGTAGGAAACAACGAAATACATCTCGGATGCTCCCCACTCGGGCTGAGTTACGGCAAGATCCGCGGGAGCAACGTCAAGCACCTTGGAGGCACTGTAGTAATAATGTCCGATCAGCTTGATGCCGGAATAATCAATGGGAGTATCGTCACCCTCGGGACGCACGGTGTTTACCGATGCGGCATCGATCTCGATGCTCTTGAGATCGTCCACGAAGAGTGCCACGGAGGCGCTAACGCCCGCATAGGTCAGGGTAACGGAGGTTTCGCCCTGCGCGGAGGTATCCACGGAGGAGAAATCAATGTCTGCAATCGCAATGTTCTTTCTCGTGTGGTCAAAATAAACGGCTTCTACGTAAAGCTTCGAGAAATCAAAGCTTCCGCCCTTCATAACAACGTCCGTGAAGCTCTTTGTATTCACAGAGAGAGAAACAACGCCGTTGACGGTGATCTCGGTCTCCGCATGCGCACCAAGGTAGGAAACGGTCAGCGTTTTCTTACCAACGGTAGCGGTATCAAGAGAAGAGAAGGTAACGCCGTCTGCCGCCGTTACGGGGCGCGAGGTGGTGTTCGTGCCGTCAAAGAAGGTGGCAATAACGGTCAGCTTCGAGGTATCAAAGGTTTCGCCGAGCGAGATCTTCTTATCGCTTGCCGCCGCACTTACCTGCAGCTCTGCAACCACGTAAACGCCGTAGCTGATGGTGGTTGTCTTGCCGCCGTATTCCACGGTGATGGTCTTCGTGCCAACCGAGGTGGTGTCTGCTCTGTCAACGAAGGTCAGCTTATCCGCAGTTACGTACTGCACCTGGCCGTCGCTGTAAAGCGCGGAAATGCGAACGGAGGAAAGATCCACGTCGCTTCCGATGAGATAGAAGTCTTCAATTCCGTCAAAATACGTGATGCTTTCAAGCACGGGCGCATCATCGCCGCCTGCTCCGCCGCTGACGGAAACCTTAACGGAGATGGAAAAATCACCGTATGCAATGGTCAGGTTTTTCGTTCCTGCCTTGGATGTATCGAGTGCGCCGAATGTAAGCTGGTCAGCGCCGACAACGATAAAGCTTCCGTCATTATAGGAAACCTTTGCCTGAACGCCGGAGAAATCGGGAGTTTCGTTCAACTGATACGTGTATTTGAGACCGGTCAGGATCTCCATGTTATTCACTGCCTTTTGGCCGCCGCAGGAAGCAAAGGCAAAACAAAGAAGAGCTAATAAAAGAGACAGTACAACAATTTTCTTTTTCATTTTCAAAACCTCGCTTTAAATTTTAATTCAAGCAATAAATTTTTATTTTGTCACTGCAATCCGAGCCATCCTCGGGAACGATCTGGATATTCGCCACCACACCTCCTTCATTAAACGTTACGAGGCCCGTTTCCGAAACGGAAAAGCTCGGATCCTCTGTATAAATAAATTTAACATTTTTATTCGTAACGGTCTCAATGGGCTCAACGCGCCATTCGATCTGGAAGGTGCGCAGTCCCGTAGCCTCGTCCTTGTAGACGAAATAGGTCTTGATCTCTTCTCCGGTTTCCTTATCCACGGCGGTTTTGTCCGCCACGTTGATCACCTCAACGGAGGAAACGTAAACGATCTCGTTGAACTGCTTATACTGCAGTCCGAAGAAGCTGACCAAAACGATGGAAGCCGCGTATATGAGGCCTATGAGTATAACAACTGATTTTTTCATAAAATCTCTCTTCTGCCGCCCGAGGGCGACTTAAAAGTTATTAACGCGACTTCGCGTTATTTCTCCTTATAATAGAGCTTTACCTTGGAATAGAAGGACCATGCGGAGAGGATCGCCAGCGCAAGTCCGACAAGGAAGAGCTTGAGATAAACGCCCGGGCGCCCCTCCATCAGCAGGAGAAGCACGGCCGCCGCAGATACGAAGGAAACGATAAATGCGGTAACGGTTGCCTTGATCTCATTGGGGTTGTTATCGTAGTTTCCAACGGTGGCATAGATCTCCGCCTGCGGATTCATAACGTCCATTTCCGCAGAGAAGAACATATGCGCGATATAGATGAAGAGAAGGCCGAGGATCAAAAACAGAGTGTTTGCAAATCCGAAGCTTGCCGTCTTGAGAAGGATCGCAAAGGTGGCCGCCAGGGAAAGGAAAACAACGGAGGCGCCGGGGATCAATCTCGAAAGCAGGAGAGGATATGCGTGCATCGGCTGGGTTTTAATCAGATAAACGCTTCTTCCATCCTTGGAATAGAGGCTCGCCATATTGCAGTTTGTGTTCAGCGCAACGAGCATGATGATCAGAATATTGAAGGTGACAACCATGTAATCTCCCAGCGAGCGCGTATTCATCGCGAGGAAGATCTTATTCAAAAGGAAGGTGAGCAGGGGGATCGCAAGCAGAACGCCAACGTTTGCAAACACCTTATCGATGCTCTTCATCATCGAGCGGATTTCAACGCAAAGCGTTGTCAGCATCGGGGAAACGGGGCGGTTTGCCTTGGGCTTCACTTCCTTTTTAAGATACTCAAAGGGAGTGCTTGCCATCTTATAGAACAAGGGGCGAACGATGAGAAGACCTGCGGCAAAGAGCACCGCGGTGATGCCGGCGATCTGCAAAAATCTCATGAGCATCAGGTCAAACTTGAAGGTGACGATATAGAAATAAGGATCACCGAGCATAAGCTTTGTCAGATCGTAAAACCATGCGAAATTCTTCGCATAGGCAACGAGAACGTCCTGGATCTGATAGAAGGTTTTATCCCAGGTTGCCACAAGGTCGATATTTGCGGGGATCAGCGAGATCGCAAACATCAGCGCGCCGAAGGCCGCGCCAACCACGAAGAGGAGCGAAATCATCTGCAGGGTTTTCTTCTGTCTGAAGAAGTTGCAGAACAGCATGGTTGGAATCGAGAGAAGCGCTCCGAGAGACACCGTGAAGAGCGAAACAAGGATAAAGCCAACCAAAAGCCAGGGATAAAAGATCAGAGGGTAATTGTGCGTATAGAAATACGCGATAAACAGGGGAACGATGAATCCGAAGCTTCTCTGCAGCTCGAAAACGAAGAAGATCAGAAGCTTGGAGAAATAAACCTGCATCGGGCGGCAAGGAAGCGTCAGAAGAATGGCGTTATCCCTGCTGTAATACATCGCGTTCGTCAATCCCGCGGTGCAGGAAACGATGGAGGTCAGGAGCATCACCGCAAAGGCGATGGAAATAACCGTTGAGGGAACGGTGTTGTTAATAGAGAAGATGCCGAGAAGGTTTGCCGCAAGAAGAAAAGCAATGCAAAGCGCTGTGACGGCCGCGAATTTCAGAAGCGCGAGCACCGTGGAAAGCGCAATGCGAAACAGGCTGACGTCCTTAAGCTCTCTTCGCTTGAAGTTAAGCTTTTCCTTCAACTGCATCTTGACAAGGACGATCAAGCTTTTCATACGGGTTCTGCACCCTCCGTGATCGCCTCGTTTTTCTCTGCAGCCTCAATATCGGCGACGGAGATGTTCTCCGTGCTTCCGTAAATGGTTTGAAGATAGAAATTCTCAAGCTCGATTCCCTTTTCCTCAAGCTCCCGGATGGTTGCCTCTGCGCGGATCTTTCCTTTTTTAATAATGGCGATGCGGTCGCAGATCTTTTCCACCACGTCGATGATATGCGAGGAGAAGAAAACGATATTGCCCTTTGCGGCATGCTCCTTCATGCATTCCTTCACCTCGTGGATGCTCGTCGGGTCAAGACCGGTCAGCGGCTCGTCCAGAATCCACACCTTGGGGTTATGCACAAGCGCCGCCATGATGGCGATCTTTTGCTTCATACCGTGGGAATAGGTCTTCATCTGGTTATCGAAGGAGCCAACGAGCTGGAAGTTCTTCACGTACTTTTCGATGGTTTCATCGCGATCCTCGCGGCTCACGCGGTAGAGGTCGGCAATGTAGTTGATATATTCTCTTCCCGTCAGGTTCTCGTAAAGCGCATAATGGTCGGGAACGAAGCCGATATTGAGCTTGGATTGCACAGGCTGCTTCTCCACGTCGTATCCGCAGATCTCGATGCTTCCCGAGGTGATCGTCTGAATACCAACGATGCTCTTGATGATCGTGGACTTTCCTGCGCCGTTCGGGCCGAGGAAGCCGAAGATCTCGCCGCCGCGCACGTCAAGATTTGCGTTTTCAACCGAATAATGCTTATTCGTTCCGTATTTTTTGGAAAATCCCTTCAGCTGAATTCTGGGCGAATCGTCGCCGCTGATAGGCTCGGTAACGGCTTTTCCGCCAAGGAAGGCCAGAAGCTCTTTTTTCATTCTCTTATAATCTCTTTCTTTCAGTCTCTTGTCCTCTGCTGCATCCCAGCTTGAGAACAGTATTTCATAAAGGAACCAGATACCAACGGTAAACAGAACGTAAACGATGAAGAACAAGGTCTGATACAAGGGATAGAAGGTGAAGTTCAGATCCTTGATGTTGAACGAAACGGTGAAGTTTCTCGTGTCCTCCGCCCATTTGCCGAGCTTGCCGACAACGAAGTCGCTGTTCAGGAAGAAGTAGTCAACGTCGCCGTAGTTCGTAAACCATGCGTTGATGATCAGCATGAGGATGAAGTAGACAACGAAGGCGGAAAGCGCATACACCCATTCCTTGAATCTCGGGCGCTTGAAGATCTTCAGCGCGATAAAGAGAACGGGGCTGAAGAATGCGGGATAGTGGTTCACCCAGAAAATAATACGGCTGGTTGCCAGCGCGTTTACCGCTTCGGACGTATTGGGCATCAGCATCGCGAGGAAGGAGCCCATAACGTTGATGAAAAGGCAGAAGTAGAAGAGTCTGTCCATCTTGAAGGTCAGGCAAAGCGGGAAAAGGAACATTGCCGTGTTGCAAAGATGGAGCGGCCAGGAAAGAGGATCGGCGAAGGATGCGAAGGTATAGGACGAAAGATAGGTCCAGAGCCATGCATAGGACATATAGATCATCGCAAAGCGCTTCACCTCGTAGCTCTTATTCTTCAGCACGTGGAAGATCGTGAACGGAAGAAGAAGGCCGATGTAAAGAATGATTCTGTGCTCCAGCGTCAGATCGTTTACGTTCACCGAGGCATCCAGGTAGCCAACGAAGGCCTGCGGCACGTAGCCGGGCATGAAGGCCAGGATCGCAAAGGGGAGAACGGAAAGCATCGTTCTGACCTCTCCCTTCGTGGGAAGCGGCGTTTTCTCATCGAGAAGCTTTGCCGCCACGAGGCCGAGGCCGAGACCGATCTCAACGGCAAGCAAAAACGCGCGAACGTCAAAGCCCGCAAATGCGCTCTCGCCCGAAATGGCCGTTGCGTACGTTCCGAAGAAAAGAATATCCACCGCAAGCATCGGCGCGCCGAAGAAGGTTGCGATGCGATGCAGGGTTTTGAAATCGAAGATCTGATCCATCGCGATGGTTGCCAGCGCCGTAAAAGAAAACCAAACGAGGAAAATGGCCAGCACCGTTTGCGGGATATTATCTCCAAAGGGGGAGAACATATTAAGACCGCGCACCTCGAAGATCGCCTCTCTCTCAAGAAGGTATCGAACGGTGGCCGCCAGGAGCAGTGCCGCGGCAAAAATTCTGCGCGAGCGAAGCAGAGAAGCTTCCTTTTTCTTTGCAAAATATGCGCCGCCGCCCAGAGCAAAGGCCGGCACAAGCGCCGTCATAATGTAAAGTAACTTCATTATTATCTCCAATACTATTAATAGAAAATACTATTAAAATGATAGATTCAAAGAACTATAAATATATTTTACAGAACAACACCATTTTACACCTCGGCGGTCAAAATGTCAACCTCTATCAAGAAATATTTAAAATACAAAAGGGGAATTTCGACAAAGTTTTAAAAGTAAATTATATTTAGAAACATTTTATTAAAATAACGTTTTGCAAAAATTCACATTCAAGGCAATGCTTCCCTTCTCTATCACGAAACGGAAAAGACAAAAAAAGATAAGCCGAGGCGCGAAGCCTCGGCTTTCTCTGCGTATGTATTTTCAAATCACAGACCGAAGAGATTCTTCAGCTGCTCGCGAACGGCGGGATCTGCAACGCCTTCGATGGCGGCGCTCACCTCTGCCTTGGTTACCTCATCGGCGATCTCAAGGTGGGTTTCCTCTTCGGCAAGAACGCTCTCAACCACGGGGAGGATCACGTCGCTCTCTGCAAGAGAATTCACAACGTCCGTTACCGTGATTTCGCTCTCCTCGTTTTCAAGGAAATCATAGAGATCCATAACGATCTCGCCTTCCTTCGCGAAGCTGACCTCGGTCATATCGAAGTCTTCAAGAACGCCCTTCACGCTCTCGGGAAGCTCTTCGCCGAAATCACTTACAACGGCGGAAACGATCTCGTTTACCACCTCAGCGGCATTTTCGCCCATCTCTGCGGTGATCGCATCCAGATCCTTAAACATCTGCTGGATGGCATCGCGGTTATCTGCGGTAAGACCTGCGCTCATATCAAGCTTCGTCACGGAGGAGAACACATCGGTGAGCTTTGCGGAGGAAACAGCGGCATCTACGTAATCGGAGAAGTAAAGCGTTTCGCCCTTCTCGTTCACCTTTGCGGTCAGCGCCTTATAGAACTCATCGCCAACGGCGGTGTAAAGCGCGGAAACAGGGCCCTCGGTATAAACCTTTGCCTCTGCGCCGATTTCCTGCACGGCGGAGGTATCCATCATGTCACCCATATCAAGATCCGAAAGCTTTGCTACGTCAACGAGCAGACCGTTCAGAGGAGCGCAAACGCAGAAGGCGATCAGCGCGCCCTGGATCAGACCAACGATCATGCCGAGCAGGCGCTTTTTCTTCGGAACGAAGATCTTGAGAACACCAAAAATAATAACGGTTACAAACTTAAAAACAAGGAATACGAGGATAAAGAGAACAACGCCGAGGATCAGCTCTGCAAGGCTCTCGATCACGCCGGACAGCGCGGGTGCTTCCGCCGTTAATTCCTGCAAGAGCGCGCGAACGCCAACGCCGTCTACCTCTGCATCCATAACAGCCGCAACGTACGTGTCCTTACCATACCAAGCGGCGGCAAAGGCAGCTCCCAACGTCAGCAAGCGAAGAACGCTGCGCAAAACGCCGCGCTTAAAGCCCCAAACCAATCCGAAAAACAGAAACCAAGCCGTGATTCCGAGAATCGCCAAAGAAATCGTATCCATTTCATTTCTCCTAAATATAAATTCAGCCGCACGCGCGACTAACTCAATTATAACATACGTTCACAAAAAATACAAGAGCTAAAAGCAAAACATTCATAATTTTAATCCGTGCGTCAAATCAAAGGCGTGCAAGCGCCCGCGCGGGCGATGATATCCTTGCCGTTCATATGCAGATAAACGTCCGTTGCCGTGGGATTATAAACCGAGTCACCGTCCACGGAGAAGATCAGCGCGCGATACGCCGCAATGTAATCCAGGATCTCGCCGTTGGTGGCAAACCAGATATCCTTGCGGCCGCCCATATACGCGGCAAATTCCTCGATGACCTCCCAGTTGTTGTTATGCTTCTCGTCGAACTCGTAAGAATGGCCCCAGAGGTAGAAAAGGAGCGGCTCGCCGCGATAGGAGAGCGAATCATCCTCGGCAAAGCGCTTTGCAAGCTCCATCAGGCGAGGGTCGTTGTGGTGGCATGTGGGATCCCATCGCAGGGGATCGGTGGGAAGAGCGAAGCCGCGCGTGCTCGTCACGGTTCTTGCATAGGTAATGCCGCAATCCCCGAGAATCGAAACCACGCGATCGTCAAAATCGCCGTAAGCGTACGCCATGCCCGTCACGGGAGCGCCCGTCAGCCTTTCGAGATTTTTTCTGTCCTCTAAAAATTCCATGATCAGCGCGGGCGCAGGCAGAGCGCTGGGCGCGAGATGCTTATAGCCGTGCACGGCGATCTCATGCACGGAGGCAACGTATTTTTCTTTGATCGTTTCCTCGGGCAGGCGCGTGCCGCGGCCGAAGAGGCCGCTATTGAGATTGAAGGTGCATTTCAGCCCATGGCGATCGAGGATCTCCATCAGGCGAAGATCGGCGACAACACCGTCGTCATAGCTTAAAGTAAGTGCTTTGTTCAGAAAGCCGGGATAGCGCATATAAAGATAAGGATGGTAGCCCATTTTGTGTTTTCTCCTTTATTTTGAAAAGAATTATTTACAATTTCGTTGTTTTTCCGGCAGGAGCGCAGAGATTTTTTCCATGGAAGAAGAAGTAAACATCCATAGCGGAAGGGTTATAAACCGTTCCTTCCTCTGCATCAAACCGAAGCGATCTGTAAGCCTCCGTATAAGCAAAAAATTCGCCGTTTGTGACGTACCAAAGGTCCTCTCGGCCACCGATAAAGTCAGCAAAGCGCTCGATGATATCCCAGTTTTCCCCCTCCACGAACTCGTATGAATGCCCCCAAAGATAGAAAAGCAGAGGGCGATCGTTGTCGCTTGTATTTTCCACAAAGGATTTCGCAAGCTCCATGAGGCGGGGATCTGCGTGGTGGCAGGTGGGATGCCATTCCAAAAAATCAATCGGCGTTCTGAAGGAGCGCGAGGAATGCACCGTTCTCGCATAGGAAACGCCCGCCTTGCGAAGAAGCTCGATCACGCGGCCGTTATAATCCCCCATCGCGTAGGCAAGTCCCGTCACGGGGCGCTTCACGATCGCCTCCAGCTCCCTGCGATCGCGCAGTACCTCATAAAGCACCTGCGGTGCGGGAAGCGCCGTGAGCCACTTATGCTTATATCCGTGCGCGGCGATCTCATGCCCGCGCGCGGCAAGCGCCGCGATCTCATCCGCAAGCAGTCTTCTTCCCTCGATCCGCGTCATCGGCGCGCCGAGATAGCCTGCATTCACGTTGAAGGTGCATTTCAGCCCATGCCGATCCAAAATATCCGCAAGGGCAAGATCGGGAGTGATACCGTCGTCATAGCTCAAGGTAACGGCCTTGTTGCGAAAGCCGGGGTATCGCATATAAAAGGAAGGATCTGCCATGATGATTTTCTTCTTTCTGCTTTTTTCTATATTATAAAAGAGAAACGCAAAAAAATCAATAGGAATTCCAAAAGATATCACAATAAAAAACCAAAAAACCTCAAAAAAAGTCTCAAAAAACACATAGACTTTTTTAAAAAAATGTGTTACAATAACCTTACTCAATAAAAATGCAAGGAGAAACCGCCATGGAGCTGATCACTCTGCAAATGGATCTTGGCCGCCAGAAGGAAACCACCGAATACGTGAAATCCTTCGTTGACTTTGCCAAGAAAAACGGATACAACTCGATTCTTTATTATATGGAAAGTGCCGTTCGCACCGATGCAACGTTCTTTCTGAATCCCGACCAGACCTATTCCTTAGACGAAATGCGCGAGATCGTTGCCTACACGGAGGCGCAGGGCCTCTTAGCGATTCCGGGCTTTGAAAACCTCGCGCACATGGATCACTTTCTCGCAACAGAGGAATACGCCTATCTCGCGGAATGCAGAAACGGACAAAACAGCCGCTATTACAGACAGGGCAACGGCGTTTGCGGATGCACCTCCGAGCCGGATTTTTATCCTCTGATCGATAAATACGTAGAGGACGTTATGGCCGTTTTCCCCGGAAAATACGTGCATATGGGAATGGACGAGATCTTTGATTTTGCCACCTGTCCCCGTTGCCAGAAGCGCATGAAGGACGAAAACAAGACCAAGAACGATCTCTTTGTTGAGCATATTCTGCACACCCACGCGCTCATGCAAAAGCACGGCAAAACCATGATGATGTGGGACGACGTTTTCGAGCAGCTTGACGTTGTGGACCGCTTGCCCCGCGATATCATCTTCACCAACTGGAACTATGCCTTCATGGGCGAGGAGCCGCGCGGCCATTGGATCAATCGCGAAAAGCGCGACTGGTTTGCTTACTATGACGAGCTTGGCTTCCGCTATATGTTCTGCACGATGGAGCATCAGGCCTCCTCTACCTTTAATGCCGACACCTTCACGGAATACGCAAGACGCTACCATCCGATGGGCGCGATCATGACCTGCTGGTGCCACTCGACCGACTTCTATCTCGGCGGATATCCCTGCATCGCTCTTGCGGGCAGAGAATGGAGCGAGGGCCGCACCTACAGCATGGCTGAGCGCCGCGCGCTCTACACCGAGATGCTCGGAGGAAACGAGGATGCGGCAAGGCTGCTTCTCTCGCTCCAGCTTCCCTGCTTCTTCCATGCCTTCCGCACAAACCTCGCAAAACTCACCGAGGAAAACAACTTCGTTCTCAACATGCTTCGCCTTCAGCTTGCGGATGCGCTGGAGAGAATGGACGGATATTACGATAAAGCCGAGGGGCTTGCCAAGGACATCCTTGCGGATGCCTACGCCTATATGCACCACTGCTACACCACCGTGAAGCTCGGTGAGATCGGAACGCAGATCTTTGATTGCTATATCCGCGATACGGAGGATTTCTCACTTCCCTTCGCAGGGCTTGACGAGCTGACCGAAGGCACTCGGAAGGTGAAGGAAAGACTTGACCGCGTTTGGGCAAAGCACAGAAGCGGCATTAAGAGCACCGACAATGCATACGAGGAAAAATACGCGGCTATCTATCAGCGCTATGAAAACATCAAAAAGACCGCCCTTGAAAACAAGGGAAGCGCCATACTGACCGCAGATTTGATGCTCCATTGCGGATATGGCAATCCCCGCTTTGAAATTTTGCTGAAATACAAGGGCGAGCAGGAGGAAGTCAAGGTATTCTCCTCCATCTGGAAGCCCGCCATCCACACCATGGACGCAGGATCGAACTTCCCCATGCATTTCGCGATCCGCGACGGCGAGATCGAATACGCGATCTTTTCGGTTTACGGCGAGGGAACGCTTTTTATGCAGAACCTGCGCTACCGCAAGGGGAACAAAAAGATGGTTGCCGCCACGGTGGAAAAGCTTTCGGGCATCGTGCAGAACGAGCAGAACATCCTTGCGAACAACTCCCGCTTTGCCACTCTCGGAAACGACGACAGCGTTGCGCTCTTCCATCATTACGAGCTTGACCGCGTGCGCCACTCGGTAAAAATCACATTCAAGGATCAAATGGATTATAAAATCGTATAAAACACAAGGCGAGGATGCCAAAAAGCATCCTCGCCTTGTGTTTTTAGTCACAGCACCTTCTGTATTCTCGCATTCTTCAATTCGGGAAACGGATCGGCTGAGGCATTTTTCTGATACAGCACCGCAATGGCGCTGACGATCACCGTGTCTCCCTTTTTCGGCGGATCAGAAAGCGAATCATAGCGCCCTCCGGTCGTTCCGTAAAGCCCGTAAACGTAGATCTCTTCGCCGTTCTCGTCACGGATGGTGCAGTTTCCATAGGCGCCTTGCGGATCGTCAATGATCGTGCCCTTCACGTAATAATAGGTGCTTGATTCCACGTTTGCGCCAAGCGCGTATACGTCGGCAATCACCTTAGAAATAGAGGTCAGCGGATACGTGTCACCGCCGCTTCCGGGAGCAACCGCGCCAAGACCGCCGCCCTTAATATATTCCGCAAGCAGATCTCTTGCATAGATCTCCTCCTCCCAGAGCTCAATCACCGTAACGCGGTTGGGCGCATAGTATGCGGAATAGGTGTCCATCACGATATAATAGGTCTTATTATCCTCGATCGTGAGTGTTTTGCCGTAATCGCTCATGGATATAAAATAGTTGGAATTATCGGTGTAAAGGAAGCGGCTCTTCAGATCTCTTCCAAGCACCGTGCAGAGGCAAAGCGCATTATCAAAGGGGAAAAGCGTGTAGAGATCCTCGTAAAGCACCTCGCCCGCATAGAGGTTATACGGTGAGCGCACGCCAACGTAGCCGCCGCTGATCGCGATCTCGTATTCCTCGCCCCAAAGCGCAAGTCCCTTTTCAAGATAGAGATCCATCGAGATCTGTCTCAGCGCATCGCCGCTGTAGCTGCGGTTGATATAGCCGAGAGGCTCGCTTCCCTTTGCGATCACGTCCTTGTACTTATCCTTCAGCGTTTCCACGATCGCATCGGACTCACAATCATCGTAAACGTAGGAGCGAACCGTTTCCGCCGCCGTTACCGTCGAGGAATCGTTTGCGTAATTCAAACGGATCTCCACGTGCGAAATCGCGGAATTATCGCCGCCGCCCTGCACGTGATACACCCCCGCAGCATCGCGAAGCACGTAATCCTGATGCGTGTGCGATTCAAAAACAAGATCCACGCAGCCGCTAGAGAGTGCCACGTCGTAATAATTCGCCATATCGCGGCTCGGGATCGTTCCCGTTCCGCTCTGAGAAACGCCGTCATGCACAGCGAAAACGATAAAATCACAGCCCTCTGCGCGAAGCCTTTCGGACTCGGCGCGCACAAGCGCGCTCAGGGCAGAGCCAACCTTGAATTCCACGTCGGTGCATTTATCCGGGCTGATGGAGGAATAGCAATCTCCGATCGCGCCGATGATGCCGATCTTTGCGCCGCCGCAGGAAACGGTAACCGAGGGGGTGGCATAGGGTGCGCGCGCGCCGGTTGCCGTCTCATAAATATTGATAGCGAGGAAGGGGAAATCCGCCAGCGCAAGATTTTGGCTGATATATTCGCTCGACCAATCAAAATCGTGGTTTCCGATGGTCATGGAAACCGCACCGATGGCATTTAACCATTCGGTCATCATTTTTCCGCGCGTGAGATTGGATTCGGACGTTCCCTGCCACATATCGCCGTTGGCAAGAACGATCGCGTGATCATCCGTCTCGTTTGCGTTTTTCAAGTATGTAGTCAGCTCGTCAACGCCGGGCTGGCTCTCGGTGTCGGACATTTTTCCGTGCAGATCGTTGATCGCATAAAAATCGATCACAACGATAACGGATATATCGCAGGTGTCGCATTGCCCGTTGTTATCCGTGTCAACGTGCGCGGTCTGCCCGTCGCAGGTCGGTGTGTCGCCCGGCGCCGGCTTCGGATCGCCGCTCGGGTTTCCTTCGGTAGAAGGTCCGGGATTTTCGCTCGGATTTTCGCTCGGATTTTCATTCGGATTCGTGCCCCCGGGAATTTCCGAGCCGCAGGATACAAGGCTGAAGGCAATGAGAAGCGCAAGGAGCAGAGCAAGTAATTTTTTCATTCTAAAAATCCCTCCTTTTATCGCATTAAGCGGTAATCGCTGCATTTATCGAAGGAAAGAATCTGATAATCCGCGCCGATGAGGCGGGAATAAATGCGGTCCTCGTATTTTTCGCGCAGTTCCGTGGGGGGCACGTTCGTGGAGATCACGGTGGAGAGCCCCTTGTTCTGGCGCTCGTTCAAAAGGTTATAAAGACAGCTTACCGTGAAGGCATTGGTAAATTCCGTTCCGAGATCGTCAAGGATCAGGAGCGTGCATTCCATATATTTATCGGCGCGGCTCTCGGAGGGCTGATAGCCCGCGCGGAAGCGGTCAAACTCAAAGGCAGACATGATATTCTGCGCCGTATCATACACAACGTCGAAGCCCCGATCCAGCACCGCGCGCGCAATGGCCGTGGTGATGTGCGTTTTTCCCGCGCCCGTGGTTCCAACGAGGAAGAGGTTGCCCCTCTTATCCTTGAAATTCTCGGCAAAGGCCTTCGCCGCCGCGAAATTCGCCTTCATGCGGCGATAAACATCCTCGCCGTCTCTCTTATAGCGCTCGATATCAAAATTCTCAAAGGATTGGCGATCGAGAAGATCTCCCATGCCCGAGGTGCGGAAATTCTCGCGAATCAGCGCCTCGCGCAGACAGCTGCACATTTTCGTGTCCACGTAGCCCGTATCGGAGCAGACTCTGCAGGTGTACTGCGGCTCGGTATAATCTGCGGGGAGCCCCATGGAAACGAGCAGAGCGCGGCGCTTCTCGCAAAGCTCCATGTTGCGCGCCTTCACGGGCGCAAGATCACCGCCGCGGCAGGCCGTGCGGAAAATAGCAAGACCCGTGCGCGTCAGCTCCTCATCGATCTCGCGGATCGCGGGATTTTTCTCGCGCACCTCCTCATTGTGAAGCTCCGCCGTTGCAACAGCGGCCATGCGGCGATTTTCAATCTCGTCCTTCACCTTTTTGTAATTTCCCGAAATATACATAAATCCATCTTCCTTTCGGCAAGATCATTTGAATTTGCAAAGAATTATTTACTTTCTGTATCAGAATCCGCGGAATCTGCGCCGTAGCTACGCTCGAGAGCGCGCGCAAAAGCATCCATCGTGTCAAAATTTCCGTATTGCGGCGCTTCCTTTTTTCTGCGGCCGCCCTGCGGTCTTTGTGCTGTATCGGCTGGCTCGGAGAGCTTCTTCTCGGCTTTATGCTTTTCGCCTGCGGCATCCGCATCGGCGGGGCTGAAAATGCCCGCATTGTACCAGCTGGTCAAAATCGAATCCATATATTCGTAGGATCGCTTGCCGCCGAGCTGCATCGTGGTCAGATCATAGGCCTTCTTCAGCATTTCCTCACCAAAGCCGAAGGTCTCTGCCCATTTTGCAAAGAGAGCGCGCTCCGCATCCGAAAATTTTCCGCTGATGCCGAGAACGCGGCGCACCGTGCGCTCGTATTCTCCCTTTTCTTCTCTTTGCTCAAAATAGTGCATCAGCGCCTCGTGGCTATCGATTCCCTGCTTATGCAGAGCCACCGCGCGATTGACAAGCGCCTTCACCGAGCAGGCAGAGCGCGAGCGCATGTCCGCCAGAAGGCTGACGATAAATTCCTCGCCAAGCGCATACTGCTCGTAAAGGCAGGTGATATCCTCGATCTCCCACCGCTCCAGCACGGGCTTGCCAAGAAGTGCCGCGCACTCCTCAAGAAGCGCCGCAAGCGCATGATCGCGTATGGTTTTTGCAACCGTCCTGCCATCGCGCGAGGCAAAGGTCTCGGCCGCGCGAGAAGAAAACTCAACGGCAACGCCATCCTCCGCGCGCTGGATCAGGCCCGCTTCCTCCAGCATCGCAAGCGCACCCTGCGCGCGAGCGGGGCGAAGCGCAAGCGCATCGCAAAGAGCCTCGGCCTCCTGCGCTCCGTTTTCATAGAGAAAAATCAAAAGCGCAAGCTCCTCCTTGGAGCTTTCGATCAGCATGTCCGCATCCGGCCAGGCCTTGAATATGTAAGAAATTTTCATGCTTTTTCTTCTTCACCCTCCGAACGGATGGCGGCGCGGTTCTTCACCTCGTAGCAAAGCGTCATCAGCGAATCGCCGAGGTGGATATTTTCAACCACAACGTTCTCGTCCTCAACGGTAAGCTCCATGTTAGCAAAGTTCCAGATGCCCTTGATGCCTGCGGCAATCAGCACGTCCGTCACGCTCTTGGCGGCCTCCTTCGGAACGGTCAGCACCGCGATATCAATGCGATGCTTTTGGCAGAAATCACCGAGATAATCCACGTTATAAACGGGAATACCGTAGATCTCCGTGCCTACGAGCGCCTGGTTGGTATCAAACATGGCGGTTCTCGTCACGCCGCGGCGGTCAAACATATGCGTGGCGGCAAGCGCGCGGCCAAGGTTACCCGCACCGATGATCACGGCGCGATAGCCCTCGTTCGTTCCGAGAAGCTCACCGATCTTTCCATGCAGATATTTCACGTTATAGCCGTAGCCCTGCTGGCCGAAGCCGCCGAAGCAATTGAGATCCTGGCGGATCTGCGAGGCAGTTACCCCCATCATGCGCGCAAGCTCCTTGGAGGAAATGCGCATCTTTCCAACGCGGATCAGATCGCCGAGATAGCGATGATAGCGCGGCAAGCGGCGAATCACCGCAGGAGAAACGTCGACCGGGCGAAGAAACTCCTCTTTCTTTTCGAGAATGCCGGGAATTTTGTCAATGGATTCCATAAAATCTATATCCTTTAATTTTTATACGATTGAGTCTTGCGCGCTTGCGTTCAGAGAGGAGCCGGCGAGATTGCCCGCACAGAACTCATAATAGCCCTGCACGGCGATCATGGCCGCATTGTCTCCGCAAAGCGAGAGCGAGGGAATATGGAGCGAAACGCCCGCCTTCTTTGCCACCTCCGCAAGTCTTTTTCGAAGATGCGAATTGGCGGCAACGCCGCCCGCCATCACGAGATCCGAGACCTCGATGCGAGAGAGGGCCTCGGTTGCCTTTTTGGCAACCGCCTCCACGGCCTCATAGGTATATCTGGCGGCAAAGAGAGGCTTATCGAGCGCTTCTCCGCTTTGCTCAAAGCGATGCAGAAGATTGATCGCGGCGGTTTTTAGTCCGGAGAAGGAGAAATCCAGGCTTCCGTCCGAAAGCGCGGGCGAAGGGAGCTGCATGGTCTTATCCTTATAGGCCTCGCTTTTTCTGTAAAGCGAAAGGGAGGCGTTTTCCTTGCCCGTTGCGGCAAGGAAGCCCTCAGCGGCGAGGCGGTCAAAGCCCGCGCCCGCAGGATAAGGAATGCCGATCAGGCGGCCGATCTTATCGAAGGATTCTCCGATGGCATCATCCCTCGTTGTTCCAACGATCTTGAAATCTGTATAGGACTCCACGAGATAAAAGGCTGTGTGTCCGCCGGAGAGCGCCATAGCAAGGAAGGGGGGCTTCGGAAGTGGCGGCTCGCCGAGATATGCGGCCGCAATATGCCCTTTGATATGATCCACAGCCACCAGCGGAATTTTGTTTGCGGCGGCAAGAGATTTTGCAAAGTTTACCCCAACGAGCAAAGCACCGATCAAGCCGGGCTGTGCCGTAACGGCAACGAGATCTATATCCGAAAGCGCAAGTCCCGCGCACTCCATGGCCTCATAGGTCACCGAGCTGATCGCCTCAATATGCGCGCGGCTGGCGATCTCGGGGACAACGCCGCCGTACACCTTATGCGTTTCAATCTGCGAGGCAACGATGCTGGACAGCACAGAAAAACCACTTTCGGTTTTCTCGACAACGGCGGCCGCCGTTTCATCGCAGGAGCTTTCAAGCGCCAAAATTCTCATTGTTTCTTTCATTTATGTAAACCTTTGTTTTCGTTTAGCTTTTTATATTTCCGCTTTCATCAGAAGCGCATCATCCTCGGGCTGATGATAATATTTCTTTCTTACGCCGCAATCCGAAAAACCGAAGCGACGATAGAGCGCGATCGCGCTCTCATTTTGTGAGCGCACCTCCAAAAAAAGCAGGTCGCAGGCAAGCCCCTTGGCTTCCGCGATAAAGCGCTCCATCAGGCGGCCGCCAATGCCCTGCCGCCGATATTCGGGGTGAACGCCGATGCGAAAAAGCTCCCCCTCCGGCGCGAGCGCCGAGGCAAGAAGATAGCCAACGGCTTTGCCGTCTGCAAGAGCGATCAGTGCCAGCGAAAAGGGCGAAGAAAGCGAGGAGGATATCCCCTCCTTTGACCATGCGTCCGAGAACAAAAGCGCTTCCAGCTCTGCAAGCACCGGGGCATCCGATCCCTCGGCCTTTCGAATTTCCATCTTAGTCAAGCGTTTTCACAAAGGCCTTAAGAAAGGCCTTGAACTCCTCTCCTGTTTCCGGGTGCTTTGCGCCCTGCACAACGTTTGCCTTGAGAAAACCGATCTTCGCGCCCATATCAAAGCGCTCGCCTTCAAAATCCAGCGCAAGAATTCCCTCCGCGCGCGCCTTGACCTTGATCGCATCGGTGAGCTGATATTCGCCGCCCGCCCCGGGCGCAAGCCCCTCGATCACGTCAAAGATATCCGGTGTTAAAAGCACGCGGCCGAGGATCGAATAATTCGAAAACTCCTCGCCCTTCTTCGGCTTCTCGATCATATCGTCGCAGAAAAAGAGATTTTTCTCCCCTTCGATGGGCGCCACCTTGAGGGAGCTGTATTTCGACACCCATTCGGGCGCCACGGGCTTAACGCCGACGATGCACTTTCCCTGTTTTTCGTAAACGTCCATCATCTGGCGGCAAACCGGGGTTTCGGAGAAGATAATATCATCTCCGTATAAAACCATAAAGGGCTCGTCTCCCACAAAGGAACGCGCACGGCCAACCGCATGGCCCAGCCCCTTCGTTTCCTTCTGGCGGAGGAAATACACGTTGGCAAGATCCGCTATGCGGCGAAGCATTGCAACGTCCTCCTCCCTGCCCTTTGCGAGCAGAGCCTTTTCGTATTCAATGGAAAGATCAAAGAAATCCTCCATCGCTTCCTTATCGCGATTGGTGATGATCAGAATATCGGTGATCCCGCTGTCTGCCGCTTCCTTGACAAGGTAATACATCGCCGGCAGATCCACGATCGGGAGCATCTCCTTCGGAACGGCGTGCGAGATCGGAAGCATTCTCGTTCCGAGCCCTGCCGCAGGAATGATCGCCTTGGTGATCTTTTTCATGATCCTTTCCTTTCTCCGTTTTTTTGAGTGGCGAAGAGAATCAATCCTCCTCTTCGCTCTCCTCAGCATCCGCATCGGCATTCTCAGCCTCTCTCTCCTTGCGCTCTGCCGCGATCTCGGAGAGGAGCTTTGCGATATGCGCGCCGTGCTCCATGCCGTTATCCTTCACGAAATGAAGCTCGGGGGTGATGCGAAGATTCAGCGTGATCGCCAGGTGATGGCGGAGCATACCCGTGCATTTCTGCAGACCAACCAGCGCCTCCTTAAAATCTCCCATACAGGAATAATACACCGTCGCGATCTTCAGATCGGGTGCAACACTCGCCTTCGTAACGCTCACAAAGTTGTTAACAACGCGGGGCTCGCGCACGTCGCGCAGAGCCACGTTCAGCTCCTGCGCCACCGCATCGTTGATTCGGCCACGTCTGTACTTTGACATAATCTATCCTCACTTTTTTCTATCTTTCATTTTCAGCTTTTCCCGCCCTCCGACCGAGGAAACGAGATAAACAAACCGCCTCTCGCCAAGCAAAAGCTCGGGTGGCAAAGTGCGCACCAGCGCCTCGCTCCCGACACGCGCGGGAGATATGATACGAAGCCCACCGTAAAGCGAGCGGATCGCCTCTTCAAAATAGGGAAAATGCGTGCATCCCAGCACCAGCGTATCCACACCGCGATAAAGAAGCGGCGAGATCGCCCTCTCCAAGGCTTCCCTGACCTCGGGATCGGATGCATCGGTTCTTCCCGCCTCGGCCAAAGCAACCAGCCTTTGCGCCGCGCATCGCTCCACGGGAGAATGGCATCCATACTTTAAAAGTGCTCTCGGAAGCGCCGCGCTATGCACGGTTGCCTCCGTGGCAATGATGCCGGCATGGCCGCCCGAGGCGGCGATCGCCTCCGCAACGAAGGGCAAAATCGGGATCACCCGCGGCTTCAATGCCTCCGGCAATCGGTCATAAAGGCAGGAGGCCGTGATGCAAGCCAGCACCACGCGCGCGCCGCCGCGCGCAAGCAACGCTTCAATGCTGCGAACGAGCAGGGGCAAAAGCTCTCTCTCGCTTTTCGTTCCGTATGGGGCATTGGCGGAATCGGCAAGGTACAAAATATCCACGGAGGGGCAGAGCGAGCGCAAAGCCCTTGCCACCGTGAGCCCGCCAACGCCGCTATCCAGAAGCGCGAGCAAGTGCCTCTCCGATCAGAATATCCGTAAGCGACGAAAAGGATAGCCCCTCTGCCTCCCATAGCCTCGGATACAAACTCGTTTCGGTAAACCCCGGAAGGGTGTTTACCTCGTTGAAATAAAGCCGCCCCTCGGGCGTTAAGAAAAAATCCAATCGCGCAAGGCCGCACAGATCCAGCGCGGATACAAGCGCCTCGCAATACGAAAGAAGCTCTCGGCGCACCCGATCCGAAATCTCTGCCCGAAGGCAAAGCCGCGCGCCGTCCTTTTCGTATTTCTCCTTGTAGGAATAGAAGGGTGCGCCGCTGAGGATCTCGCCCGGCCCTGCAAAAAGATTCTTTCCCTCTCTTTGCAGAAAGGCAACCTCCAGCTCCCGCTTCTCGCCTATATATTCTTCCGCCAGCGCTTTTCCGTATGCGATGGCAAGATCTCTCGATTTTCCGAAGGAAGCCCGATCCATGGCAACCGATGCGCCAAAGGACGAGCCCTGCCTTGCGGGCTTGATGAACAAAGCTTCCCTCTCGGAAAACTGCGCATACACGCGCGCCTCCGCTTCCGCAAGCGTTTCGGAGGGAAACAGCGTCACGCCGCGCACCGTGGGAACACCCACCGAGGCGGCCATGCATTTGGTGTATTCCTTATCAAAGCAAACGGCGCTTGCCACAGGGTCGCATCCGACGAAGGGAATCCCCGCCGCGGATAAAAGCCCCTGCACCTCGCCATCCTCGCCGCCCCTTCCGTGCAAAACGGGAATCGCAACGTCGACGGGAAGAACCTCTCCTTCGGAGAAAAATCCGCTCCGCGCGCCGAGGCGCATCGGAAAGGTTTCCGAAAGAAGATCTCTCCTTTGCGAAAGCGTGGCCTCATTCACCGCCGCCATATCGCCGCGGTAGAAAAAGAAATCGCCGCCGCGATCGATCCCGATGGGGATCACGCGGTATTTGCTCTTACGTAATCGTTCAAAAACGGCGGCCGCCGATCGGCAGGAAACGCCGTGCTCCTCGCCCTTCCCTCCGAAAAGGAGGGCAACGGTTTGTTTCATATCATCACCTCAAGAGCAAGTATATGAAACGAGGAATCTTTTGTGAAAATTTATTTTGGAAACAAAAGCGCCACGCGGGAATTTCCGGAAAGATCCTTGAGAATCTCAGCCACGTAGCCGGTTTTTTCCGCAAGCGCGCGCATACGCGCCTCTTGATCGTATCCGATCTCAAAGGAAAGGAAGCCCGCATCCTTCAGCATCGGCCGCAAGGCCGAAGCAAGCACGCGATAGAAGATCATTCCCTCCTCCTCGCCAACGAAGGCGGATTCGGGCTCAAAAAAGATTTCGGGAGCGAGCGTTTCGTAAACCTCGCGGGGGATATAGGGAGGATTGCAAAGGATCGCATCGAAGGGCGCATCCGAAGAAAGCACCTCAGCAAGCGCATCCGAAAGCACGTCCGCCCGCGCAAAGCGCACGCGATCCAAAAGTCCCATCCGCTCCGCGTTTTTGCTTGCAACCGCAAGCGCCCCCGCCGAAAGATCCACAGCAACAGCGGTTGTTTTTTCGGTGTTATTCAGAACGGAGAGCGCAATGCATCCGCTTCCCGTGCAGAGATCGGCAAAGCGCGCGCCCTTCGGCAGGCGGCGCACCGCATCGTCCACCAGGATCTCGGTGTCCTCGCGGGGGATCAGCGTTTCGGGAGAAACGAGATAGCTCTCTCGGTAAAAGCCCTGCTCTCCGAGGATATAGGCCATCGGCTCATGCCGCTCGCGGCGGCAAAGATAGGGCTCGATCCTCTCATCCTCGGCCTCGGCATCCCTGCCGTAAAGCATCGAGGGGGAAAGACCGCCAAAATGCGAGAAGAGAAGCCGCGCCTCGTAAATTTCATTTTCAATACCGACAGCGCGCAAGCGTGCCGCCGCCTCCGAAAGTCTCACGACTGCTCGGAGGAGGTCAGGTCTGCAAGCTCCGCATCGCCGCTGTTTTGCGACAGAGGAATCTGCTCGTCTCCGCTGTCCTCCACAAGCACGGCACGCTCGGTTGCCTCCGAGGGATCGATCGGCTCGGGCTTTTTCTCCCAGGCGCGCGCCTCGTAAAACTCCTTGAATTCCGGCTCATCGTCGCGCAGGGCGCACTTGAGGGAAATGATGGCAACCTCCAGCATCTCAAGCGTTGGCTCCTTCGTGGTCAGCTTCTGCACCCAAAGACCGGGCGCGGAAAGGATGCGAACAAACATATTTTCGTGCTTGCCGGCGAACATGATGAATTCATAGCCAACACCGACAACGAGCGGAAGAATCAGAATACGGATAAGAAAATACTGCCAGGTATAAAGATTCGGCAGAATCCAACGCAGGAAAAATCCGACCAAAATGCCGAGCAGGATCATGAAGAACATGAAGCTCGTGCCACAACGGGGATGGAAGCGCTTATAGCCCTTGGCATTCTCAGGCGTCAGCTCCGTGCCTGCTTCATAGCACGCGATGGACTTATGCTCCGCGCCGTGATACATAAAGGTGCGGCGGATGTCCGGCATGAGGCCAACGAGGTAGATATACAGAACGAAGATGCCCATTTTGGCAACGCCCTCGATCAGCGCGCGCCAAGTGCCAAGCGCGCCCTTCGCCAGCATATCGACAAGATCTGCCAGAACGGTTGGCAAAAACATGAAGAGGAAAAGCGAAAGCGCAAGACCGAGCACAACGCCGATCATCATCACAAAATCCGTGATCGCAATACCGAGGCGCTTTTTGAGAAACTTTTCAAATCGGGAGGGCTCGGGGCTCTCAAGCTCCAGCGCCTCTGCGGAAACGTTCATGGTTTTCACGCTGAGGATCATCATCTCCACGAAGTTGACAACGCCGCGCAGGATGGGAATATCCAGCCACTTATGCTTTTTTCTAACCGAAACAAACGTATCGTCATGAACGAAAAGAGAGCCATCCTCTTTTCGGCAGGTCGTTACCGTTTTCGATCCGGCCTTCATCATAACGCCTTCCAAAACTGCCTGGCCGCCAACCTTATTAAAGCGGGAGCAGGTTATCTTTTTTGCGCTCATATCTTTGAAAATATCCTTTCTGGTGCGATAGCAATAGTTCTACGGATATATTTTAACACATTTATTTTAAAAATGGAAGAGCTTAACGCAAAAATTCACAAACAAATAGAAAAAAAGATGCGTGAAATACCCCGCTCGGATTGACAAAGGCGAAAAAAAATGATAAAATATCAAAAAACGAACCCGATTCTTTTCGAAGAAATGGAGCATGAGCATGAAAATTTATCCTATCAAAGCCTACCTGCGCTCGGACCTTTGGGGCGGCGAGCGCCTTTTTGCATACGGCAAGGAAAGCGAAGCGACCAGAGAAGCCGGCCGCATCTCCGAGAGCTGGGAGCTCTCCTTCACCAAGGGCGGCGAGGCAACGCTTGCAGACGGAACGCCCCTGCCCGAGGCCTTCGGCCGCGAGAGCTACGGTGCGCGCGCCGAGCGCTTTCCATTCTTCCCCGTTCTGACGAAATTTATTGATGCAAAGCAGAATCTCTCGGTGCAGGTGCATCCCTCGGATGCCTACGCGCTTGCAAATGAGGGGCAGTTCGGCAAATGCGAAATGTGGTATATCCTTGAGGCCGCCGAGGGCGCGGGACTCTATCTCGGCTTTGAGAGAGAAACGAACGCCGAGGAGGTGCGTGCCGCGGCAGAAAACGGCACCGTCGAAAGCCTTCTGCACTTCCAGCCCGTCAAGCCCGGCGAGGTTTACTTCATCCCTCCGGGAACGGTGCATGCCATTGGCGCGGGCGTTATGCTCTTCGAGATCCAGCAGAACAGCACCCTGACCTACCGTCTTTACGATTACAAGCGCCGCGACAAAGACGGAAACGAGCGCCCCCTGCATCTGGAAAAGGGCCTCCTCGTTACCGAGTTTTCTCCCTACAAGGCAGAAAAAATTCAGGGCGATGATCCCTGCGTTATCGGCACGTGCGAATACTTTGAAACGCGTTTATACAAACTTAAGTTAGCAGAAACAGCCAAAATTAACCTGAAGGACACCTTTGTTTCGCTCACCTGCGTGCGCGGAGAAGGAACAGTTTGCGGCGAGAAAATCAAGCGCGGAGAGAGCGTTTTCATCCCCGCAAACAGCGGCGAGATCGAGATCGCGGGCGAGATGGAAATTCTTGCAGTCAGCGTTTAAAACACATGAATAAAGCTTCCTTTCTTTGGGAAAACTACCCCTGCAAAACCAAAGAAAGGAAGCTTTTTTTATGACCTTAACACAAAAGGAAACCACTCTTTTAAACGACCTCAAAAGCGGCGAGCAGCTCTGTATCGAGAAGTATAACAAGGGAATGCAGGAGGCCTGCGATCCCGCCCTGCGCAACCTCTTCTCCGCCCTCAGCTCTGCCGAGCAGAGCCACCTTGCCACCATCAACCGCATTCTCGGCGGCGAGGAGGTGGAAGCCATGCCCGCTCCCTCTGCGAAGAGCCAGACCTTCTCCCCCGCCCCCTCCACCTGCGCGGCGGATGCCAAGGATAAGGATGCCTTTCTCTGCAAGGATGCCCTCGCGATGGAAAAGCACGTTTCCTCGGTCTATAACGTGAGTATCTTCGAATTTTCCTGCCCCACGCTCCGCGATACCCTCGCGCATATCCAGAAGGAAGAACAAAACCACGGTCAGCAGCTCTATCAGTACCTCGCGCAGAACGGAATGTACGCGTGAATTCTCGCCACCCTACGGCAACGCACATTTCCGTAGGGGAGCATTCCATATGCTCCCGTCAAAAAAGCGCCATTAAAAACGGCGGGAGCAAGCCCCCGCCCTACGGCAAAAACCACCACCCCGAAGGGTACGGCGCCTCGACGTCCCGCAACACCCCCTGTAGGGGCGATCAATGATCGCCCGCACCTTTTCATAGGTGGGCATCCGGTGATAATCCCCCTACAAAAAACCAACCCCGCAAAAGCGGCAGAGGCTTTTCGCCTCTGCCGCTCGATTTTTTTCATTTTAGCCTTCCATCTTCCAGGGGGATTTGTCGGGATCCCAGTCGAAGCCGCCGCCTCCGAGATCAACGGAGGGGGTGTTCCAATCGAAGATGTAGCCGGAGGAGGTGATCACGTCCTCCTTTGCAAAGGTTACAATCTCTGCCGTAGGAGCAATATACTGTTTTTTCATAACGCAAATTTCCTCCTTTCTTAATTTGCCGCAGGGGTAATGGATTCTACGTACTGCTGTGCGTGGTAAGCATAATTGTAGAGCGCCTCGATAACGGTCTTCTCGTTGCTACCCTGCATTGCGTGATAATAATTTGCGAGACTATAGGTGTAGGTCTCTTCGCCAACCTTTATTTGCATTTCACCAAGGAGCTCGTTTACGTAGATCCCCGTGAAGGTGGCAAGACTATCCGCCATCGGAACGTGCTTTCCGTGCGTTGTTGCCAAAATCAGATGCACGTCTGTTCCGTCCGCAACGGAGATTCCCTCCACCTGAATCTCGATCGTATCCGTAAGATTGAAGCGGATGCCCTTCAAGAGCGTGTTGTCACCCTTATCATAGGCCGCGGCGGTCAATGCCTCGCGATCATAATCCGGGATGGCAACGTCGGAGAGGAAGTCTGCATCGGGATTCATCGCTTGCACGTATTCGATCATCGCGTAGGTCAGATTCTTCACCGTCGGCGAAGGCTCGCTTGCAAGCAATGCCTTGGCGTATGCGCCAACGCTGACGGAAATCTCGTGGCTATTATCACCGATCGTGATAACAAAGGTCACGGCATAGATCGCATCGGTCGGAGAAACGGCAAAGGACACCGTGGGAATGCCCTCCTTATTCGTTTCGATCGCAATTGCTTCATTGTTTACGCTAACGGTTGCATCTGCGAACACGTTGGAATTGAGCAGAAGGTTGATGCCGATCTGCCCCTGCAGAGTCAGGCTCATCTGAAGCGCGCCCTTCTCCACACCGATCAAGGCATATACGATCTCATTGTTCTCGGAGACAACAAAGGGCTTGAATGCATAGGTAAACACGCCGTTGATCAATGCATTCTCATGCTTGGCGGTTGCGCCGATCGCCCAGCGCTCGGAATCAAGGCCAAAGCCCCAATGGATCTCAGCGGTATCGCTCTCAGCATAGTAGCCCATCAGCTTCACCGCATAGCCGCCGATCGCATCGGAGCTGAAGGCAAGAACCTTATCCGCAGGTGCTGTGCCGCCGTATGCCGCGAGAAGATATTTCTCGTTGGTGGAAAGCACGTTCGTGTAGGTCAAGGTGCCAAGGCTTGCGTAAGAGGATGCAAGGCTTACGCCGGAGAATGCGCAGTTCGTCAGCTTCAGGCTGTAAGTATAGCTGCTCGAGCCCGTGCCGGCGTCCATACCGTTAGTTACAAATCGGAACAAGGCCGCATCCTTATTCAAGGAGATCGCCTTCAGATTTTCAACGGTCATTGCCGCATTTCTCTTATACGTATGGATCGAGAAGACGGAGGCCGGTGCGCTTCCGGAAAGAACGACTTCAGCATTCTTGATGCTTGCCGTTCCGAGATAACCGAATGCAGACTTATTGCCGCGGTAAATGTACGTACCGCCATCGATGGTAATCTTCGTTTTGTTTACAACAACCTCGTAAGCGTGCGTGATTGCGCCGAGAGAATCAAAGGTAATATTCGCTCCGTCGATTACAAGATTTAAAGAGCCGCCCTCTCCGATGAGGAAGATTGCGCAGTTATCGTTGTGCTCAAATCTTGCGCCGGGACGGGAGGAGGTGAGCTTGAACGTCTTGCCTGACTCAACCTCAAAACAGAATACGCCGCCGGCAAATTCGCCGTAGCCATTGGAGTTAGAGCCGTCTACGAAAGTAAAGGTAGGCGAGGTTTTGATGGTGTAACCGTTCAAATCCAGCGTGAAATCACCGTTCTGCATAGAGCTGTAATGCGGCTTATCTCCATTGGCAACGCCAAGTTTTCCCATACCCATTCCCTTCGTGAGGAAAAGATCGGAATACAGCGTTACAACGTAGGTATTATCCAGCTGATCGAAAAGCTCATGGAACTTGTTGCCAACGCCTTCTATGCTTTCGCCGCAATCCTCCCACGTTACGTAGAATATCTCACCGTCAACAAGATAGGTAAACGCGGCTTTTTCCTCAAAGTCGAAAACAATCGTTGCCGTCCGCGCGATTACGTTGCCATCGGCATCCTTGCTCTCTTCAATCGAAGCAATCAAAGGCAGCTTTTTGAATTTTCCGTTTTGCGCATCAGCAAACGTAAGTGCATCGTAGCCTTCGGGGAAAACGGGGGTTGCACCAAGTGCCCAATATTCAACCACATCCTCGGGCAAAGCATTCTTGAAGGTAACGGGAACGTAGCCGGAAAGGTCGACAAGCAAAACGCCGTCAAGCAAATAGGTCGCGCCGTTCGCCGTTACACTCTTTGCCGTGCCGGTGTGTGCGAGATACGCAGAGCCTGTCGCGTTCAGATTTTCCTTGGGGAAGAAGGAGGTGAAACCGAACGCACAAGCGGCATCGAACGTCGGAACGGAGGATCCGTTATAGACGGGAAGAATGTTAAAGAAGTTACAGCCCTTGAAGGAAGTATTCCGCGTATAGGTCTCCGCTACGAGATTTACATATTCGGAGCCAGTATAAACGAAGGTGCAATTTTTGAAGGTAGACGCGCCTCCCGAAATCGAAATCGGCGAAGTGGCGGGATTCGAAAGCACGAAGGTTGCATTTCTGAAATAATCGTAATTTGAATTATAACGGTCAGCGGCGATGTTAATAAACGAGGCTTCCTTACCCGTCTGAACATACGTACCGCCAAAGATATTCACGCCCGCACCGGAAAGCCCGGATCCTGCGATCTTTTTGCAATAGATCGTCAGATTCTTTGCGCAAGAAGTGCTGCTCGTATTCGGCTCACCGATATACGCATAGCCTCTCCATTGCTTTTGACCGTCGTATTTTTTCTCGTCATCATTCGTCCAAAGGAAGCCGGTGGTCGCCGATGCATCAATCACGCCGCCCTCCTTTGAGGAATAAACGTAGAAAGTCGGGCCGTTAAAGCTCATTGCGGCAGAACCTCTTGCTTCGCCGGTAATCGTCAAGCGATAGCCGTTGATATCCAACGTGTAACCCTTGGTCGTACCCATAATATGGAGACCCGGAACGCTCATATCCGAATGAAGAACGATCGTCGCACCGTTTACGGGAAGATGATTCATCAAAGCAACGAAATTGGATACACACTTATCCGCATTCGTTTGGTAATCTGTCACGCCGTTTGTTTCGACGCTGTAATAAACCTTTGCGCATTCGCCCGCAACGGTTACGGTTGCATTGAAACCGGCATCGTAATCAAACACCAAATAGGGACGTGCTACGTAATAAAGCGTATCTCCCTCGGTAAAGGTGAAGGGCACGTTCGTAGCCATTACCTTTGCATGGCCTTCAACAAAGGCCTTCGCACCGTCTTCGCTTGTAGCATAGTACCAAAGCTTGGAGCCATCGGGCAGAGTTGCCGTCTTATAGGTTACGGCGTCATGATCCGAGCAGGACATTTTTCTCAAAGTGCCTGCCGCCGCATCAATAGTGGTAGAAACACCGTAAAAATGGCAACCGCTAAAATCCAGATTTGCCGCTTGCGTGCCCATCAGCACCAAAGACGCACCATCGGAATAGAAATTGCACTTTGTAATTGTTGTACCGGTTGCAATACTTGCATAATTATGGCTCGTTGTATCGCCAAGCACGGCCGTTCCGCCCTTTACATAGAAGGAAGCGTTCTTCAAAGCCTTTACACGGCCGGAAATATCAACAAAGGCGGAAGCCGTTCCGGATTGATAATAATGTCCGCCATAGATATATGCGCCGTCTCCCGAATCGAGCTTCTTAAAAAGTGTATTCACATGCACATAGAGATTATTTGCATGGGTACCATTTGAATCTTTTGCGCCAAGATAAAGAACCGAATCGTCATTTACATAGAATGCTTGCGAGGAATTCTCTTTAAAGAAATGCGCACCGGGCTGAGAAGAATAGATATAGACCTGAGAAGCTCTCATATCATTGTGAGAGGTGCTTGTGCTGATAACCGAATGGCCATTCAAATCAAAATAAACGGTCGCAGAAGCGCTGGGGCCGCTGGCGCCCGTTCCGGAGGTGCTGACACGGTCGGTTCCGTCTATGGCCCAGAGGAAAAGATTCTCTACGCTATGATCGGCATAAAGCATTGCCGTGTGCGTTGCTCCGGCGGCACGAAGATCCTGATAGTTTAAAGCAACGCCGCCGAGCTCGATTGCTACGTTCGTGGAAAAGAAAGTTTCAAGCGAAGCCTCATCGTAGAAATAAACCGTATAGTTTCCTGCTACGCGCTGAACGGTTTGAATGGTCGTTTGGGTTTCGTCCTCATTCGTAATCGTGTAGCTTTCACCCGCTTTTACGAATGTGCCCTTTCCATCAATAACCGTATACTTATAGTAGACCTTATCGATAATGTTAATATCAATCACGGAATACACCTTATCAAGGCCGGATGCCGTGATCTTTGCGCCTGCAGCGATCATTTCCTCCGTGATCTCGGTCACGGCATTGCCGGCCGCATCGGTATAGATCCAGCCCGTACCGGAATTGTCCTTATAAAGGGTGTTGCCTTTACCGTAATAAAAACCGTCCGCAATCGTGGTCTTGATCGCGCCGGCCGCCGTGTAGGTATCCACAGTTCCGTCCGGATACGTAACGGTTGCGGCCGAGGGTTCCTCTTCTGCCAAGACGGCAACGGCGAACACGCCGACCAACAAAACGAGAGACAGCAAAAGAAGCAAAAGTTTCTTTGCGTTTTTC
>JAZQWS010000172.1:0-4118 GCA_045632465.1 Eubacteriales bacterium | reverse complement strand
GCCTGGAAGCTTTCCAGGATCAAAAGCTCGTAGAGCGCCTTGTCATCACGGAGCGGCTTTCCCCATTCTTCATCGTGATATTTCACGTAAATTTCGTTTTGGAGATTCACCCAGCGGCATCTTTTTTTCTCTCGTTCGTTTGTCATATCAGAAGAAGAGCTTGCGCTCCATCATTTCGCGCGCCGAGCGATTGATTGCAAGATAGATCAGCGCGCCGCCCGTCAGCGCCAAAACGATCAGCGGATAGAAGGCCCAGCCGATAAAAACGACGTTAAAGGTGTGGTCGATCAGTCGCTCGATCAGCATCATCCATCCGCCGAGCGCAATAAAGCCGCCGCCGAAAATGTACAAGCGCCCCTTGCGCAGATAGTGGATCAGCGTAACCATCGCGCAAATGATGATTCCGAGCGCTCCCATGATCGGAAGCGCAAAGCTCCAGAACCAAGCGGAGCCGATGGCGTAATTGATGTAAAAAAGAAAAAGAATCAACGCAAAGAAATCGCAGGGAACAAAGATCACGGGATTGGGCTTTTTGAACCAAAGCGGCAGGGCCGCAACAACGTAGAGAAGCAGAATTCCGCCCATCGCGTAGCCAAACCAGTTCAGCTCTCCGTTTCTCTTCAGGTCGGCAAGGAAGCAGATCGTCAGAGGAATCAGGAAGAGAATGATCATGAGCCCGTTGAAAACCTGCGGATTGGCCTGGAGCTTAGGATGGCGGTTCTGCGGGTAAAGGGGCGGCACATCCGCTTGCTTCAGCTCGGGGTGATAAACCGCCGTGCCGCAAAGCGGGCATTTTTTTTCTGTGTCAGCGAGCTTAACGCCGCATTGAATACAAAACATACAGATCTCCTTTAGAGTTAGTCATGGCTTTGATTGCTTTCAACGGTAACCGTGAGTCCGAGCCTTTGCAAGGCGGCGAAGAAGTGGCGCTCAAGATCGGGCGTCTTCGTGTTTCGGATAAAGTTGATATAAAGCGTGTCGCCGTAAGAGAGAACGCCGCAGTTGTACGGTGCGGCGGCTTGCACGCCCAGGATAAAATCGAATCGTGTAACGTAAGGCTGCATGCATTCGGGAATCCGAACCGCGCCGAGATTCGAGAGCGAGAGGCAGGATTTTCTCTCACCAACGCTGTCGAAGATCGCCTTCATAACCAGATTTTTGAGCGGCAGAGGAATGAGGCGAACCAGGGGGTTGCGCTCGTCCTTCACGTTTGTGGTGATCACTGTGCTCATGTGCTTTGCCGTGATCTCCGCGCCCATTTTGCTTTGGATCACCTTGCAGATTTCCTCAAAGGAGTATTCGCCGAGCCGCGTATCAAGCTCCGGAATCGTATACATTGCAAAGTTGCGAAGCGTCTTGCTCGGAAAAAGATTGCGGAGGTTCACGGGGATCAGAAGCTTGATCCTCTTGCGCTTTTTTGCCCGCGGAACGCACTCTGCTTGCCAGCTTTGCAGAGCCTGCATCATGGCCGCGCCGAGGAAAACCGTCAGGCTCGTGCCGCGCGCCCTCGCTTGCGAAAGCGCATCCTGCACGGGCAGGGAAAAGCAGGTCAGATTCAAAAATCCGCCCTGCGTTGGCTCTTGCGCCGGGCGCCAGGCATTTGCCGATCTTCGGCTCGCCGCCACGGGGCTTGTGTATCGAAGGAAGCTGTCCTCCAGCTCCTCCTTGGAGGGCGGCTCGCGCCTATCCAGGATTCCATCCTCGCAGGGAATGGAAATGCCGTATTTCTGCTCTAAATATTCCGCCGTCAGCGTCTTGAGAAAGATCAGCGCGCCCGTGCCGTCCGTCAGCGAATGAAAGTATTCAACGGCGATGCGGTTGCGATAAGCGATCACGCGCAGCGCGCATTTTTGCATCTCCTTATTGCTCATGAAAACGAGGGGATAGCTTTGCTCGTGGCGGATCTTTGGCGCTTCGTCCACCTGTTGAAGATAAAACCAGAAAAGTCCGCGCCGAAGCCGCGCGGCAATGGAGGGAAAGCGCTTTGCCGTCACGTCCAGAGCGGATTGCAAAACCGCCTTGTCCACGTTCTCACAGAGCGTAACGGACTGTCGGTATACGTTGCTCCAGTTGCGGCGTCTTGCGGCGGGATAAATCTTCGCGGCGTTGTCCAGCCGCAACCAGCGCAAAACTCTTTTTTCATTTTTTGGCATGAGAAACCTCTCGTGTTTTGATTTTAATCGGGCATTTGCCGAAGTCGTACGTTTTCCATAAAAAGACCGTCGACCGTGTCGGCCGTAAGGCAAATGCGCGCGTTTATTTCAATGTTCTTAAAATGCAGATTTTGCATCGTGGCATTCGGAATTCCGTCAATGGCAATGCCTTGCTCCGCCTCGCCGCAGAAAATATTCTCGGCGCTGATGTTTCTGAGCATCGGCAGATGCTTTCCTGGCTCTTGCGGCGCATCCGTTGCTTCGCAGGAATAGCGGAAGGTATAGTTGATGCCGCGAAGCCCCTTTTTCATTTTGAGATTTTTGAAATCCACGTTTTCAACGATGCCGCCGCGCCCGTCCTTGGACTTGATGCGGATGCAGTTGAGATTATCCTCAAATTCGCAGTCATGCGCGAAAATATTGCGCACAGAGCCGCTCATCTCGCTTCCGATCACGATGCCGCCGCTGTTGCTTTTTCCGATGCCGCGGCAATTCCTGATTACCACGTTTTCGCAGGGAAGCCCAACCTCCCATGCATCCTCGTTTCGTCCCGCCTTGATGCAAAACATATCGTCGCCGAGCGTGATTGCCGTGCAATCCTCAACGAGAACGCGCCTGCAGGCATCGATGTTGAAGCCGTCGGTATTGGGCGACTTCGTTTGGTTTTCAATTGTCACGCCGCGAACGGTAACGTTCTCGCTCCAAACGATATGAATTGTCCAAAATGGGGAGTTATGTAAATAAATGTTCTCAATTAGAAGGTTTTTGCAGTTTAAAAACTGGACGAAGGGGGAACGAAGTGCATCTTCTTCCGTTCCGAAAATTCTTTTTTCGATGGGGGTTCTTTCGCGCATCATGGCATAGAGCTTATCTCTGCCGCGAAGCGTTTGCTTTGACCATTCCCAAAAGGCGGGGCCTCCGCCCTCAAGCCGGCCTTCTCCTGTCAGCGCAACGTCTGTCAAATCACGCCCATAGATCATTGGCGAGAAGTTGTAGCAACGAATGCCCTCGTAATTTGTTAAAACCACCGGCAAATAGGCGGATCGATCCTCGGTGAAAAAGACGGTTGCGCCGCGCGCGATATGCAGCTCCACGTGACTTTTCATATGAATTGGGCCTGTATGCCATTCGCCCGCGGGAATAATTACGCGGCCGCCGCCCGCTTCATGCACGGTGGAAATCGCCTTTGCGATCATCTCGGTGCAAAGTGCATCTTTTGTAGCACCAAAGTCTAAAATCGAAACCTCGCGTTTGGGAAAAACGGGAGGCGTGGGAAGAGGAAACGGTTGAAAAAACATAGAAATCCTTCTTTCGTATGCGAAAGGTTATTATGGGGTGTCTAAAAAAGCGAGAATGCGATCCGAGGTCGTTTTTGGAAAATCAACGCCCTCGCGCGTTTTGTCCCCACGATAGGGAAAAATCTTTCGCGTATAGGCGAGCGAGCGCGTTCCGTCCTCGTTCGTATCGTAGTGCGCGCAAAGAAGATACTCGGGTGCGATTCCTTCCTCGCGCCATCCTCGCAGGGCAGACAAAAGAGATTCGTTAAGATCGCGCCCCCGAGGACAGAAAAGACCGCGTCCGCGTTCTCCGTGTCCGCGCCCGGGAAGCACAAAATGCTTGTAAAAACCTTGCGCGTTTTCGTATCCGCCCATCGCCGCGCAAACGCGGTTGTAGTATTTCATGGCATCCGCCCAAGGGCCGGAGGCATCCTCCGTGCCGGAATACGTAAGAAATTTTCCGCCGCGCGATGCAAAGGCGGAAAGATCGGGTGAGTTTGCCGTGAAATCCTTTCCGATTGCGGAAAGAAGCTGCTCGTAATGTGTGTCAAAGGAGAAGTTGCGGTCATCGTAGCCCTCGCCGAAGAAAAGACGAAACCAGAAAAATCCGAAATTCGCCCCCTCCGAAAAATAGCCGCAGTTTAGCTCCGCGCCAAGCGGAAGTCCGCAGAAGAGCTGCTCGCCCGTT
>JAZQWS010000171.1:0-2901 GCA_045632465.1 Eubacteriales bacterium | reverse complement strand
AACATCCGCATCACGGGCGGCAAGATTGACGGTCGCGGCAAATATTTCTGGGACAACATGGAATCCGATTACGAGCGGCCGCGCACGATCAATCCGATTCTTTGCAAGGATGTTTCGATCACGGATATGATCATCGAAAATTCGCCGTGCTGGACGGTGCATCCCTTGTGCTGTGAAAATGTGACGATCCGCGGCGTGTCGATCTATAATCCTTACGATTCACCGAACACGGACGGCATCAATCCCGAGAGCTCCAAGAACGTGCGCATCACGAATTGCCACATCGACGTTGGCGACGACTGCGTTACCATCAAAGCGGGCACGGAGAGCGATCCTCTGATGAAGACGCGCCCCTGCGAGAACATCGTTGTTTCCGGATGCACAATGGCGCACGGACACGGCGGCGTTGTTATCGGAAGCGAGATGAGCGGCGGCGTTAAAAACGTTATGGTTTCCAATTGCGTTTTCCAGAACACGGAGCGCGGCATTCGCCTCAAAACCCGAAGAAAAAGAGGCGGCGCGGTGCAGGGCGCATCCTTCTCGAATATTATGATGGAAAACGTTGGCGCGGTGATCACGATGAACGCCTATTACTGCTGTGTTTGCGGCGAATATCCCTTCCCCAAGGAGATGCTTTTTGACGAAGGGCCGCAACCGATCGATGAAATGACGCCCGTGATTTCAGATATCCGCATAAACGGTATCACGGCGCGTAACGTTTTGGGCGTTGGCATTTACCTTTACGGACTTCCCGAGAGCCCCATCAGAAACGTTTCGATTTCGGACGTTTCTATGGAGATCGTTGGCTGCGAGGAGGGCTTCCCGCCCGTTGCCGCCTTCAATCGCGCGCGTTGCAAGGGCGAGGGCATTCTGCTTGAAAACACGGATAACGTTTCCATACAAGGGGCGAATATCCGCTGTGCCAAGGAGCGGCTCATTCTGAAGAATGCGGAGAACGTAACTCTAAACGGAGAAAAAATAGGATAAGAATAATTGTCTTAATTGAATCGGTGCTTGTTAAGAAAAAAAGAACGAAGAATTTTCACAATTCCTCGTTCTTTTTTCTTGACAAAGGCAACACACGCATCTGCAATACGCTTCGCTCAAATTTTACATTTCGGAATGATGATGCAAGGCGCGATACTCCTTCGGGGTGCAATTCTCTGCTTCGCGAAAGGTTTTTGTAAAATGCGCGGCGGAGCAAAAGCCAATCGCAAACGCAATATCCGAAATGGGAAGATCGGTGGCTTCCAGCATGTTTTTTGCAATCTCCAAGCGTTGCGATAAAAGATAGCCGTGCAAGGACACGCCAAGCTCACGTTGCATCACGAGATTCAGATGATGCGAGGAATAATGCAAATCTCTCGCAATTCGCTCGTTAGAAAGCGATGAATCGGAATAATTTCCACGCACGTAGGAAATAACGGCACGGCAGAGGGGAGAAAGCGTGCATTTCTCATTTTCCGAAAGAAGCTCTAAAAGGCAAAGCTTCAGATGCGCCGAGGCGCGTTCACGGCCAAGCGAAAAATGCGAGGAAAAAGCGTCCATGGAAGCAATGACGGAGGCGCGAAGCGTGGGTGCTATACGCACGAGAGGCGAGGAAAGCGCCGTGCATATCTCGTACCGAGGAGAAAGCGATGGATCAAAGCTTTTCAGGGTGGCCGTTCCGAGAGAGGCCTCGATATTGGAGAAGGCCGATATAAGGTCAAAATCCAATGTATAAATACGGCTCTCATTCGTATGGTCGAGGCAAAAACGGTATCTCGTTTTCGGTGGAAGATAAATCGCTGTGGTATCTGAAATTCTATATTCTTTCCCATTTGCGAAAACACTCCCTGTCGCGACTTCAACGTAGAAAAAACGCGCATCATAACAAATACTATCGCTGTTTTTGCGATTATAGGGCGGATAATGCACCCTTGCATAACGAATATAAGGATTCAGGTCATTGAGATTCATGTTTTTCTCCATATCCGATTTACGATATTTTTCGTCTTTTCTGTTATAGATTATAGCACGGATTTATGGTATAGTCAATATATAAGATTCTTTTTGTGGAGGAACGCATGAAAATTGCTATCGGAGGCGACGTTTGCCCAAGCTATTGCAATCAATTTTTTGAAAATGCACGCGCAGAAGAAATATTCGGAGACGTGAAGGACGCTATTGCTGATTGCGAGCGTTTTATCGTGAATCTTGAATGCGCACTGACCGATCGTGGGACGCCGATCAGCAAGAAAGGGCCCAATCTGCGCGCAACACCAAAAGCGGCGGAAATTTTGAAAGAAATCGGCGTGACGGACGCGGCGCGCAGTACACGCTTCCCTACGGAATGCTTGAAAACAAGCAGACGGAATTTTCATTTGGCGAGAGGGCACGCGCGGATATGATGGGCGTATGGGAGGAAGGCAAATATGACTGCAACGTTTCCGCCGGCTGGATACGTGAGGACACGATTGCTATCATGGCGCAGGTCACGGATACGTATTTTGGAGAATTGAATCTCCAAATCCGCTTCAAGGACGATATGGCAACGCTTTATGCGAGCCGCAGCGGACAGTATATTTTTGATGGACTTGACGGCTTTATGATTACAAAGCAGAAAGGATAAAAGATGAAAGAAAAGATAAAAATCGCCGTGATCGGATGCGGCAGATTTGCAAAAAACTTCGTTCCTCTTTTTAAGGCGCATCCCGCCGTGGAAAGAGTTTACGTTTGCGATCAGAGGAGAGAACGCGCAGAGGATTACGCGGAAAAATTCGGCGTTCCCATCATTGAAAGTTTTGAAGCGGCGCTGGCATCCGAAGAGATCAACGCCATTGCAATCTTTACGCAGAGGACAAAGCACGGCCCTATGGCCATTGCGAGCCTGAAGGCCGGAAAGCACGTTCTGATGGAAAA
>JAZQWS010000170.1:0-3227 GCA_045632465.1 Eubacteriales bacterium | reverse complement strand
TCATACAATCCACCTCCACAAAATGGATAACTTTATACTATTATTATGGCATAAGCCGGGGCTTGTTTGCAATGTATCGCGGTTGCATCGTTTTGTAAATTTGTTGTTTTGTTTTTAATTTCAGCAAAAACATTGACCTTTTTCACTTTTTATGTTATAATTGAATGGTAAAATTGTTGCAAGGAAGAAGAGCTATGAGCTACGACACGGATCGGTATATATTTTATCACACGCAAAGCACCGCGCTTTCGCTGACGGAATGCGGCATTCAGATCTGCCACGCAGGGCATGCCGCGCCGCCCGCAAAATACCCCCATCATTCCATGCATTTCATTCTGGAGGGCAAGGGCTTTTACGAGATCGGCGGCAAACGCTACGATCTATCGGCGGGCGAGGGATTTCTGATCAAGCCCGGCGATGTTTGCACCTATACGGCGGATGAAAAAGAGCCCTGGAAATACGTTTATATTTCCTTTCGCGGAACGCAGGCGCAGGAGCTTGCGGATAGCATCGGGCTTGCTGAAAAATCCACGTTTGCCTTTGATAATAGCGAAGAAATACAGAAAGCGATCTACAAGCTACACGCCTGCGGCAAGGAGGATGCGCACGGCGGATTGGATGCGCTGGGGCTTTTTCTTTTCATCATGGGCGGGATGATCCCCAAAAAGCAAGCGAGCGAAAACAAGACCGAGGCGCACCACCTGAGGCGCGCAAAAAGCTATATGGAGGACAACTTTGCCTACGAGATCCGCATCAGCGACGTTGCACTCTATGCATGCCTCGAAAGAAGCTATCTCTACCGTCTTTTCGTGCGACATGAAGGATGCTCCCCGATGGAATATCTCACGAGTCTACGCCTTTCACACGCGGCCGAGCAGCTTCGGCAAACCGCCCTCTCCATTTCGGAAATTGCCGCCGCCGTTGGATTTTTCGATGCCTCGCATTTTTCTAAAAAATTTACAAAAAAATACGGCATCACCCCCGGAGAATACCGAAAGAAGCGCCTTGATAAGAATGCAGATAAAAACAAATATTAAAAAGGGTAGCTCAAGTTACAAAAACTTGAGCTACCCTCGAATTTTTATCATTTTTTACTTGCGCCCAAATGCACCAGACTCTATTGAATTTTATTTGGAGCTTGCGCCGATGGCATAGACATCGGCTTCCTTCATTTCGAGAAGGATGCGGCCGCATTTGCCGACGATGCCGTCGATATGAAGCTTGCGATTCAGCTCGTTGCCGAAGATCTCGCCCGAGGCGAAGAGTTCTTCTCCCGCATCGTTCAGGATGCGGAGCTTCACGTAGCCGTAAGCAGAGGTGGAGTAATTGAGATAGATATCCTCGCTCTCAAAGACCATAGGCTTGGTGGTTATGCTACCGCCATCATTATCCGCATAAACCGAGATAAAGCGATGGCGCGGCAGACGGTAGGCATAGATACCGCCATCGTCCCACATATAATGCTTTTCGATATATACGAGGAAATCGTCCCCACTTTCGATGACACCTGCGAGAGCGATGAAGTTGCGCTGTGTCCATTCGCGAAGCGCAAGATTCGGACGAATCCAAGCATCGCGCAGGGTTTTATTCCAATGCATACCGTCACGCGAGGTCATCAGAACGGAATCCGAGATGCCGGGATAGGGCGAACAAGCTTCCTCATTGCCATCCTGCGGCACAAAGCGACGGTTTGCCTCAAAGCGCATGGGGATGGAGATCAGAATGTGCTCTGCGCCCGGAATCTGCGAGGCCGCATTCGTATACAGCTGATCGATATCACCAACGTCGTATTCATTCATTACGGGTCTGCTCCAATGGAGAAAATCCGTGGAAACATAGGACTGGATGGCGCGAAGGCCTGCTCTCATGCCATAGCCGCCGTAGGAAAAATCGGTTTTTACCGTGGGATCGTCGCAAGCACTTTCGTTGCGGCTATAGCAACGGTACATCTCGGCACTCTTATCGTAAAACGCGATATTCATGGAATCAAAGGTTCCCTCGGTCATTGCGGGATGCCCCAGCATATCCCGCCAATGGATACCGTCCGGACTACAATATACGGAAAGACCGCCCTCTCCCTTGCCCGCTACATGCTTGATGCCGCCGATGGCTTTATAGCGCTCCTCCGGCTTACAATTGGGATTTTCATCATAGAAGGGCGCAAAGTTATGCGCGTTCGTTCCGATGAAAACGATATTGTTTTCCTTGATGCCGTTATAATTAATTTCATTTACCGCGACACGCTCAAAATTCAATCCGTCCTCGCTGACGGCAAGGCAGGAGGTTTGCATCTCATCTCCATCGCCTTTTCCCATGCCGGGAAAGCCGCGATAATACATTTTTATATTCTCATGATCGCGAAACACCGTAAGTCCGAGGCTTCCCGCCGCTTCCCAAGGCTTATCAAAGGTCAGCACCTTTTTCACGCATTGCGGCTCAGCCGAGCGAAAACGGATGCCCTCCTTTGATTCGATCAGATAATTGTCTACAAAAAGCTCGCATCTTTTTCCGAAGAGTATCATGTTTTTTCCTTCTTCTGTAAAGTATTTTTCTTCATTTGACATTATTATACCATACCGAAGGATGAAAAACAATCCTCCGGTGGGACATCTTTTTTCAAAACATGTCCCACTATTAAAGCATTGAAAAAAGGAACACCCCCGACAAAAAATGTCGGGGGCGCAGTTATAAAGAAAATGAATTTGGAAATTATCCCATCGAGCTTGCCTCGATGCGGAGAATTTTTGCAAGACAAGGCGTAAGGATGCGCGCGACCTGATACCGTATTCTCATACGGTGATGGGAGCAAGTCATCCGACAACGCAGTATTGCGGAAATTATCCCATCGAGGGGCGCAGGATGGTGTAGTAAGTACCAACCGACATCATTCGCATCAGTCTCTGCGTTGACGTATAGTTGCTATCCGTTGCCATACTACTGCTACCGGAGACAATGATAAAGTGATCGCCGCCTACGTACATATACATACCGCTCGAGGAGCTGAACTGAACAACCAGAATATCACCGACAACGAGCGCCTGCTCACGAGGAAGACGAGAACGATCGGTGTTTACCTTCGAGGTGGATGTATACTTCTGAGGCGTGTAATACTTACGGCCGCCATACATCGTGGGAACGACCATATCGTAATATTCGCTATCCTCGGAAAGCTGCCAAAGCGTGCTACCGCTCACGGTTACGTTTTTAAACAGAGAGGCTCTTACGTC
>JAZQWS010000169.1:0-3069 GCA_045632465.1 Eubacteriales bacterium | reverse complement strand
AGGGAAAGGAAATCCTTCTTTCTCCGAAGACGGCAGAGGTGCTTCTCGAAAACGAGGAAAAGAATCCCGTCCTGCTCAAAAACCGCTACGGCAAGGGTTGCGTGTATTTCTGCAATTTCTCTCCCGAAACGATCGCTTTTGCAAAGCCCGACGGCTTTGGTAACCTCGCTTTCCATGAAATCTACCGTATCGCCGCCGAAGAAGCAATACAAAAGAAGCCCCTCACGGCGGAAAATTCAAATCTCGGCATCTCTGTTCATCCCGAATCGGAGGATGGCTGCCTCGTTTCCATCCTGAACTATTCGGACAAAGAAATCCTGCCAAGTCTCAAAATTCAAAGCGGCCGCAAGATCCTGGATGTGCTCTACGGCGATCCCGCGCATATCCCCGCCTGCAACGGCGTGATCCTGCGCCTCGGATATGAAAAATAAAAAACGATCTTAATATCGATTCCGCGTCCTCTATGCAAAAAACGGAGGACGCGGTTCTTTTAAATTCAAGCAACAATTGATTGACAACGCACATTTTACTATGCTAAAATAAAAAAAGAAAATAAAAACGGAAAGCGTGGAAAATGCATATGCTGAAGAGCCAAGTCCAAATAAAAAACGGAACCCCCCGTCTTTATATCAACAGTAAGGAAACCACCGCGATGGCCTACACCACGTATTTCGGCGAGAGAAACCGATACGAGGATTTTATCCGCGCGGGCTATCGTATTTTCTTCGTGAACGCATCCTTCACGTCGCTTCCGATCAACAGCGCCGCCACGGGCTTTACGCCCTTTCGCGTTGGCGTTTTTGAAAACGGAGGAGAGGACTATTCGGAGTTTGAAAGCGGCGTAAACGCGATCCTTGCGCTTTGCCCCGATGCAATCATTTTCCCTCGCCTCTACGTCAGTATGCCGAAGGACTGGATCGAAAAGCACCCGGAGGAAACGGTTTTAACCTCGAAGGGCGGACAGCGCGAAATGCTCTTCTCCGAGGCCTTCAGAAAGGACGGCGCGGAGCTGCTTCGCCGCTTTATCGCGCACGTAAAAAGCGCGCCCTACGCGCACCGCATCGGCGGATGGCAGATCTGCGGCGGACAAACGCAGGAATGGTTTCATCATAACGCACACGGGAGCCTGTGCGAAAACGCAGGAAAATATTTCGATGCATTTTTAAGGAAGCACTACGGTGCGCCCATGGAGGTCCTTCCCTCCATCAAAGATTTTGAGCGGCGCGATGCGGCGGAAAACACGGACGAAAATGCCCGCCGCTATGCGGAGTTTTCTTCCGTTGCGGTGGCCGAAACGGTGGATCACTTTGCAAAGATCATCAAAGAAGAAACGAACGGTGAGCAGATCGTTGGCGTATTTTACGGCTACGCCTACGAAGGGCCTTACGACAGCGTGCTCAGCGGCTCGTATGCTCTGCGCCGGTTGCTCTCCTCCGAAAATCTTGACTTTTTCTCCTCCCCGAACGCCTACGTTGGCGGCCGAAGCTTCGGTATGGATTGGGCAGATATGATCCCCGTAGATTCCGTGAAGCTCCACGGAAAGCTCGCTTTTATCGAGTGCGATATCCGCACCCATCTCACGATCGCCATTCAGGATTGCCGCCCCGGCGAATTTCCCGACGATATGTATCGCGCGGACGACGGCTCTTCTCTTTGGGTTGGCCCTCCCACGGCGGCGCTTTCCCGCCTTGCTTTGCAAAAATGCTTTGCCCATCAGATCACGAAGGACAGCGCCGTTTGGTGGTTTGATATGTGGGGCGGCTGGTTTGCCGATCCGATGCTGATGGATGCGCTGACGAAAATGAAGCTGCTTTACGATGCACCCCGCGCAGAAAATCCCCTTTCTGCCGAGGTGGCCTTCTTTGCGGACGAGCAGGCCTACGCACGGCTCTTCAGCGGCTCTCCCGAGATGCGCGGCGTCGTGGAAAGCCGCACCGCGCTTGGCAAGAGCGGTGTTCCCTTCGATTCCTTGATGGTGGAGGACGCAGAGGCCATGCTTTCGCGCTATAAGGCCGCCGTTTTCCCCTTCCCCATCGCCTCCGAGGCGGGAAAGACCGCCATCGCGCTTTGCGAAAAGCTGAACATCCCCTACCTTGCGGCAACGCCCGCGCATCCCGCGTTTACAAAGGAAGAGCTTCGCGCCTTTTTTGAAAAAAGCGGCGTTCACGCCTATGCGGAAAGCGGCGAGGTGGTGTATCTCGGATACGGCTATCTCGGCCTGCATTCCGCAAAGAGCGGAAGAAAAGCGCTCCGCCTCCCTCGCCCCATGCGCGTTTCGGCCGTTTACGGCACGGATTTTACCGAAACGGTAACCGATAAAATTGAATTTGTTTCGGAGGAAAACGGAACGGCGCTTTTTTCCATTCGTTGAAGCAAAATACGATTGACAACGGCAAGGCGCTATGCTACAATAGAATAAAAAATATTTTGAAGGAATTTCCATTATGAAAATTAAATTGATCGGCGGCGAATCTCTCGCCGAGGGACTTGGCATTCTTCTGCCCGAGCTGGATGCCGCTCTCTGCACGCGCTGTGCGGATCTCACGGTTACCGTGACCGAGTGCGAGGAGGATATTCTCCGCGTAACGCTTGACGGGAAGGAAGCCACCTTGACCTACGGCGGCGGCAAGGCGCGCGCTTTCCGCGGCTTTGCAAAGCTCATTGCCTGGAAGAAGGCAGGAAAGACCGAGGCAAGTGCCGAGGAGCATCCGCTTTTTGAAACCAACGGCGCTATGGCAGACGTTTCACGTTGCAACGTTTTGAAGCTTGACACCGTGAAATACATGATGCGCAAGATGGCTCTCATGGGTATGAATCAGTATATGCTTTACGCCGAGGATATTTTTGAGGTGGAGGGCTACCCCTACTTCGGACATCTGCGCGGCCGCTATACGATCGCAGAGATCAAGGAGCTTGACGCTTACGCGCTCGCGCTCGGCATCGAGCTTGTTCCCTGCATTCAGCTGCTCGGCCACCTCAGCGCCATGCTCCGCTGGAGAGCCACCGCACCTTATAAGGACACCGCCTCCGCGCTTTTGGTTGGCGCGGATGCGACCTATGCGCTGATCG
>JAZQWS010000168.1:0-1651 GCA_045632465.1 Eubacteriales bacterium | reverse complement strand
GTTCGGCTAACGTAGTATTTCCGCTACCGGTGCCGCCTGCGATGCCGATAAAGAGTATGTCTTCTTTTTTCATATCATCCCTCCGTTTTTTCCATTGTAACATATTTTTATAGGTTCGTCAAGACACTTTTTTCTTGTCTTTTTCTCGTATTTTTTCATTTTCCACATTTGAAAAATGCGGATTTATGCGAGAAAATATTTTAAAAAACGAGGTGCATTTCTTGACATACTGCAAAAGGTGTAGTAAAATAAAGTATAAAACGATTGGAGGCGCGTATGTATCTCGAAAAGATCTTAGCAAGTAATATCCGATACCATCGCATTCGCCTGGGGCTTTCTCAGAAGGAGCTTTCTTTGCATATGAAGGTCTCCGTGCAGGCGGTTTCCAAATGGGAGCGCGGCCTTGCGGCCCCGGAGCTGCAAACCGTGTATGCGCTTTCTCGCCTCTTCGGTGTCACGGTGGATGCCCTGATCAGCACGGCCGCGGAGGACGGTATCTCGACCTTTATCGGTGTGGACGGTGGCGGCGGAAAAACGGAGCTCGTGCTCTTTACCTCGCTTGGTGAGGTGCTATCGCGTATCGTTCTTTCCGCATCCAATCCGAATACGGTTGGTATGGAGCGCACCTGTGCGGTCATGAAGGAGGGAATTGATGCGCTTCTCCCCCTTTCAAAAAACGGCGTGCGCGGTATATATATTGGTCTTGCCGGTATTCCAAGAGAGGATCAGCGGCAGCAGCTGGAGCGCTTTCTTGCATCGACCTATCCCGGGATCCCGTTCGGTATTGGCGGCGATGTGAAAAACGTATTCGCCTCCTGCGTTGGCGTGGAGCGCGGCATCGTTGCCACCGTCGGCACGAGTTCGACCGTGGTTGCAAAGACGGAAAACGAAATGCGCAGCTTTGGCGGTGGCGGTTACCTGTTGGAGGAGGGCGGCTCAGGCTTTGACCTTGGCAGAGAGGCTTTGCGTGCCGCCATGCAGGCGCACCAGGGCTACGGTGAAAAAACCGTTCTTACAGACATGATCAACGAGCACATCGGCTCGCATTTTATGTCGCACTTTATGGAGCTGTATGCAGATGCGCCGCGCTCGATCGCGGCTCTTGCGCCGCTCGTTTTTTCTGCCGTGCGCGCGGATGACCGCGTGGCAAGGCGTATCGTGGAAGCAAGCTTTTTCCAACTTGCGGATCGCATTGCCCTGGCGCACAGCCTCTGCGATGCGGGCGATATTTTAATCTTCAGCGGTGGGCTTTTGCACGCATCGGAGCTTTGGATGCCGATTTTGCTCTCGCGTCTGCCGTATGAGCCAAAGGTCATCCTTCCGCGCCTGCCGCAGATTTTTGGCGCCTGCCGTCTGGCGCAGGAGCACTTCGGTGACGGTACGCCTTTGCCGGAGGAGCGGTATATTGAGGATTATAAGCGGATCAAGGCAAGCAATTCCTCATTTTCATAGAAGGAGAAAGAAATGGTTTGTAAAACAAAATGGAATGGCGGTCAGTGTGTCATAGAGATTGACGGAAGAGAGCTGATGCCGATCGCCTATATGAGCTATGCGCCCATGAAGGAAAATTTCGAGGATATGAAAAAGATCGGCGTGAAGCTCTTCATGTTCCCGATCTATGCGGGAGACGAGGGCATCAATATGGAAAGCG
>JAZQWS010000167.1:0-1774 GCA_045632465.1 Eubacteriales bacterium | reverse complement strand
CGGCATTCGCGAATCCCGCCGCGTTCATACGGACAAGATGCTGACGCAGGAGGCATTCTTTGCAAAAGAGCCTTTTGCCGATGAGATCGGCCGCTATTCCTACCCCGTTGACATTCATCCGATGACGGCGGATGCCGAGGGGATGGAGAATTTTGAAAAGAGCATCCAGCTAAAGCACGGAAAGGGAGAATCCTACAGCATTCCCTACGGCGCAATCGTTGCAAGCGAGCTTGACAATCTTTTCGTTGCGGGGCGGCACATTGGCGCGGATCGCGCGATGCAAGCTTCTGTGCGCGTGATTCCCGGGGCTTATATTACAGGACAGGCCGCCGGCATTGCCGCCGCACTTTGCACGAAAGAAGGTTGCGATACGCATAGCCTTGACGTGAAGGAACTTCAGAAGGAATTAAAGCAGGCCGGGGCGTATCTCTGCGTTTAATATAATAGGAAGATTTTCAGCGCTCCGAAGGCATCGCCCTCGGAGCGGCTTTTTATGTAAAAAAGGGGTTGCTTTTTTGTGAAGTGTGTGTTACAATGGATTTGCGACACAACCGAATATTTCATGCTTATGGGTGTACTATGCCATTTTAGTACTTCCGTCTTTTCTTATACCATAAGTATGAAAAAAATGTGTCGCAGCAAAGCGAAGTACTATTTTGGGGTGCGTTCGCTTCGTGAGCGCACTTCTTAATTTTAGAAAGAATTAAAAGGATGGATAGCAAAATGAAAAAACGGATTGGCATAATTTTTCTTTTGATGCTTGCGCTTTCGCTTCTCGTTTCCTGCGGTTCTGCGAATTCCGGTGCAAATGGTACAGATGAGAAAACGCCCTCCATTGCGATCAGCGAGGACGGCTACTGGATCATCAACGGCGAAAAAACAGAATTCAAGGCCATTGGAGAGGATGGTACGGCCGGAAAAGACGGTATCACCCCTACGATTGCGATCAGCGCGGATGGCTATTGGATCATCAACGGCGAAAAAACAGAATTCAAGGCCATTGGCGAGGATGGTGCGGCCGGAAAAGACGGCATCACCCCTGCGATCGAAATCAGTGCGGATGGCTATTGGGTGATCAACGGGGAGAAAACGAACGTTCTTGCCGATGCTTCTTTGAAGGAGGAAGGAACGCCCGGACTTGCGTATTATCTCAAGGACGACGGCACGTATGCCGTTGGCGCAGGAACAACGATGTATCGCTCCGAAATTGTCATTCCCTCTACCTATCAAGGCAGAGCGGTAACGGAGATTGCGGAACGTGGTTTTGAGGAGCATAAGCTTCAAAGTGTAACGATTCCGGATAGCGTAACGAGCATAGGCGAGTGTGCGTTCTATAATTGCGATAGCCTCACGAGTGTGGTGATCGGAGATAGCGTAACGACCATCGGTGATTCTGCATTCTTTTGGTGCGATAGCCTCACGAGCGTAGTGATTGGAGATAGCGTAACGACCATCGGCTCTTGTGCGTTCAAAGATTGCAATAACCTCACGAGCGTGGTGATCGGAGATAGCGTAACAACTATCGGCAAAATGGCATTCGCTGGTTGCAGAAGCCTCACAAATGTGGCGATTCCCGAACGCGTAACAAGCATCGGCGATGAGGCGTTCCGGCATTGCTCCAGCCTCACGAGCGTGGTGATTCCCGATAGCGTAACGAGCATCGGCGATGAGGCGTTCCGGCATTGCTCCAGCCTCACGAGCGTTGTGATCCCGGACAGCGTGACGAGCATCGGCGAGTGGGCGTTCTATGATTGCACCTCCTTGACGAGCGTTG
>JAZQWS010000166.1:0-6483 GCA_045632465.1 Eubacteriales bacterium | reverse complement strand
CGCTCAGCGCCGCAATTCTCTCTTATTTTCGCTTAAATCGCCCCTCGGCCTCCTGTCGATTTCAGGATGCAAAGGGAGGTTTATATAATCGCTTAATAACCAAAAGTTATGAAGCAACCGACATATCAAGCTTGGCGGCCTTGACCGAGACCAAGAAATTTACCAACGCCAGAATTCGCCGCGCGATCTGGTACTCTTTCTTCGGCGTTACCTCCTCCGACGTAAAGAGCACCCCTGCATTCACGCGCGTTTTGGCTTTGGACAAGGAAGGTCGAGCCATTCTCCACGCCGCAAGAGCAAGCGCAAGAATCCAAATCGTTACGAAGCCCTCCGAGCCTCTTTCTACCCCACAGGGCGAAAGATGCAAGGCACTCGCCGATCGGGCAGACGCTGTTTTTCAGCTGACGAAGCCCGCAAAAACGAGCGGAAGCTTTGCGATGCGGAATTCGCCATTTTTCAAAAAATAGCGGTTTTTGCGTTTTTTTCATAGCGTCTAATTTTGTCGAAGGTCTTTACCTTGGGCAAAGGCTGTGCTATGATATTCGTGGAATTGGACAAGCGCCGTCATATTCCAAATTACGGAAAGGAGTTTTTTATATGTTAAAAGCAGATGGCATTCAGGGCGGCTACCTTGAATACAAGGGCAGACCTCTCGTTCGCCAGGACAATGATATTTACTACGGCGATCTGTCAGATAAATATCACGTTTACATGATGATCATGACCGAGGTTTCCTCGGGCACGGGAAGCGAAACCATTCCCGACAAGATCATGGTGCAGCTTTTGCCCCAGGGCAAAAAGATGCCCGAAAAGCAGACCGTTGCCAACGGAATTTCCGACGCATTGGAGACGGCCGATGCTTGGCTGGAGCGTTACAACAAGTAATTCTCCCCTTTTTTAAAACGTGCGTATCACGTGATACGCAAGGAGGTAAAAATGAAATCGCTGAAAACAAGCAGTCTTTTTCGATTGGCTGCTCTGCTTCTTATCGCCGTGATCACGATCTGCATGGTTGGATTCGTGGCCGAAGGATGGCAGAGTGAGCCCCAAAGTCAGCCGGAAAGCGGTGAAACCGACGAAAACAACGGTGATACCGATGAAAATACAGACGGCGGCGGCAAGACGGAAATTCCCGAGCCGCCATCCCCACCCGAATATACCCACTATCTGACAGGACTTGAGATTACAGCGGAGGAATCACGCCAAAAGCCGCTTAGCTTCGTTATGGATGCATCCTCACCGCTATACGGAATTTACGGCTCTCCTCTCACGGTCGAAATCCCCATTGAGGGCGGGCAAAGCCGCCTGCTCGTTTACCGAGATCCTTCACAGAATCTCGGCAAGGTTGGCTCAATTTCCGAGAGCCGCACCTGCATCACGCGGCTCGTCGACTTCTTCGGCGGCATTGCCGTTTACAACGGAGATTACGGCACAAAAGCGGCACAAGCCACGGGACGCACATCCTTTGATCTATCCCTCAATTTCGGATATGCCTACACAGAAAACACGAGTTATCTTTATTCCAACGGTGATCTTCTCCTTGCCGGATTACAAAACGCCGGTATCAGCATTTCCGCGGCGGAAAGCATTTCGCTTCCCTTTTCTTTCAATCCTTATTTTTCGGATAACGTTCGCTATGCGGCCTCGGCCACAACGGTTACGATTCCATATAGCGATGCAAACGAAACAGGGCTTTATTTCGATGCTTCCTCGCGCGAGTATTTGCTTGCCAAGGGCGGACAGACAAAGACCGATCTTTTGAACGGAAAGACGGTTTCCTACAAAAACGCATTCGTTCTCTTCTCCGATGCCACGACCTACGAGGGCGCTGACCGCACGGAGATGATCATGGACACAGACGGCGGCGGCACGGGCTATTACTTCACAGAAGGAACGGCATGTGCGATCACCTGGCGCGTGGATGCGCTTGGAAATCTCACGTTTTTTAATGAAAAGGGCGAGATTTTGACCGCAAATCGCGGAACAAGCTACATTGCTTATTATAAGGCCGCGCGTGCTGAAACGGTTATTTTTTCTTAAATAAAAACCACCAGCGGAGCTGGTGGTTTTTATTTAAGGATGCGAGGACGCCTCATGGCGGAATGAATCTTTTAGGCTACTTAGCTTTCCATTTGCTTTCCGAGGAACACGCCTGCAGTTTGGAGGAGCTTTGCTTCCACATTTTCGGAAAGCTTTTCGCTTGCATCGGCTTCGTATGGCCAGCCGGAGAGAACGCAACCGATGATATCGCCATCCGCAATGATCGGCATGGCACAGCTGATATAGTGCGCGCCGCCCTCGTCTGTGATGGGCATGGGATTTTTATCCGGCGTTTTGGAAAAAATCGTGCGCGATTCCATAATGGATTCAAGATAAGAGGACACCTTGCGATCGAGATATTCGCGCTTGGATGCGCCGCTTACGGCGATGATCACATCACGATCACAGACCATGATCGGCATCATGGAGGTTTTCGAAAGTGTGTCTGCATATTCGGCGGCGAAGGTTTGAAGCTCACCGATCGGCGAATATTTCTTGAAGATCACTTCCCCCTCACGATCCGTGTATATTTCCAGAGGGTCACCTTCGCGGATACGCATGGTTCGGCGGATTTCTTTGGGTATAACAACGCGACCGAGGTCATCGATGCGTCTGACAATTCCTGTGGCTTTCATAAATCTATATAAATCTCCTTGTTTTTAGGATGCGATGTTAGTATTTGTAAATCAAGGAGAAATATGCGGAATACTTGACTTTTTTTGAAAACTATGGTATAATAAGTGCCGTTTCATTGTTCTTCACATGGGAAGGATCTTTTATGACGACAACACAGATTATCGCGCAGGTGATCGGCTTTCTCGGTACGATCATGGTTATTTTCGGTATGCAACAGAAGCAATACAAGCATATTGTTATATGCAAGATCGGAAATGAATTTACTTCCTCGGTTCATTATCTTCTGCTCGGCGGATGGACGGGAATGTGCATCAATCTCGCAAGCTGCTTTACCAACGGATTCTATTATTTCCGCATCAAGAACGGAAAGAGCACGCTTCCCTTTCAGATTGCGTTTTCCATCATGTTTGTGACGGTCGGCGCTTTATCCTGGCACGGATATATCAGTATTTTCGTTGTTATCGCAAAGCTGATCTCTTCCGTTGCACTCGGAATCAAGAATCCGCGCACGATTCGCATTCTTAATCTGATCAGCAATCCCTGCTGGCTCGTTTACAATATTTATATGAGAAGCTTTGCGGGCATGATCACGGATTCCCTGGTTATCCTCTCGGTTTTAATCGCGGTGATCCGTCTTGATATTCTCGGGAAGAAAAAGGAATCCGCAGAGGCTTGCGCCGCCCCCAAATGCAATCTGTAAAAATCGCTTATAAAATACAAGAATACAAGGACAGTTTTATGAAGATATTAAAGCGTTTACCCGGAATTATTTTATCTCTTGCCATAGCGGCGATTGCCACGCTGATTGAGAAAATTTTGCCCATTCACTTGGTTGGCGCAGCGGTGCTTGCCATGTTTATCGGTATGATACTCAACACGTTCTTAGGGAAGGTAAAGATTTTTTCGGAGGGAATCAAATTCACATCCAAGAAAATCCTGAAATTTGCGATCATCCTTCTCGGTCTTTCGCTGAATATAATGACGATACTGAACGTTGGAAAAATGTCGCTGATCGTTATGATCTTCACACTTCTTACCTGCTTTGGCGGCGGATACTTCATCGGTAAGGCGCTGGGGCTGAATTGGAAGCTTTCCAATCTTATTTCCGCAGGAACGGGCATTTGCGGAGGATCGGCGATTGCGGCGATCGCGCCCACGATCGATGCGGATGACAATGACGTTGCTTACGCGATGTCTGCAACGTTTCTTTTTGATATGGCGATGATCGTTCTCTTTCCGATCATGGGCAGGGCACTTGGCATGAGCGACACGGCCTTCGGTATTTGGGCAGGCACGGCAGTGAATGACACCTCCTCGGTTGTTGCAACGGGATATGCATTTTCCGAGGGCGCCGGCGATTACGCGACCATGGTTAAGCTGACGCGCACGTTGGCGATCATACCCACAGTAGTTATCTTCGCTTTCATTCAAATGCGAATCAAGAAAAAGGAAGCTTTGGCAAGAGCGGAAAGCGGCGAGGATATCAAAGCGAATTTCAGCATTGCGAAAATTTTTCCTTGGTTTATTTTAGGCTTTGTCGGAATGTCTGTGATCGCGAGCATTTTCACAATTCCCGCAGAGTTCGTTTCAGAAACGAAAAGCATCAGCAAATTTTTGATGGTGAGCGCGCTGGCGGCCATCGGACTCAAAACATCCTTCAAGGATATGAAGAAGGCCGGCATTCGCCCGATGATTCATGGATTCATCATTTCTGCGCTCGTTGTTATCGTTGCACTTCTCGTTGAAATAGCGATGGGACTTGTTTAATAAAAAACCTCCTTGCGCGAAAATTTCGCCTGCAAGGAGGTTTTTTATGTTTATTTGCGGAAGCTCATTTTTTTGTTTTTCTTCGTTTCCTCGCCCATCAGCACCATTCCGAGGATGGTGGCACCGAGGGAACGCAAGGCATCCATGGCTTTTCCGAGCGAATCTACATCCGAATTTTTAGACTTAGCCACGAAAACATATCCATTTACGTGCTTTTTCAGAAGAATCGCCTCCGAGCCTGCATCCAGCGCCGGGGTATCCAGAATTATGTAGTCAAAATTTTCCTCACAGAGGCGGAAAAGGGCCGCCATACGCTCCGAGCTTATCAATCGGGTCGGGTTTTCCGGATACTGCCCTGCATAGAGCATATAAAGACCGTCTACAGAGGAAGCGACGATATTCGGCTCTTCGTCCTCTCCTATAAGGAACTCGGAAAGTCCCTTCGATTGCGTTTCGGTCGGCATCATCAGCTCAATGCCCGCTTTTCTCATATCCGTATCAATCAAGAGAACCTTGGAGGATACGAGCGTTTGCGCCAAGGTGATGGCAAGGTTTGTGGCAACCGTTGTTTTTCCCTCGCCTGCGGTGGCACTCGTGATGGCAATTTTTCGGCACTTGGATTCCAGGGGCAGATAGAGAATGTTTGCATACAATCTGCGATACGCCTCGGTTACATCCTCCTGCAATCCGAAATTAAGGATATTATAATGCTCGTGATCCTTTGCTACGACCGTTTTTTTCTCCGACTTGCACATGGAAAGGATCTTTTTAAAGAATTGATTAGCACTCATTACCCTTTCGACCTCCATGATTTCATAGCAGAAGCATTTTTCGGTGCGGCATCAAAGGTTACCTTGGGAATAACACCGAGAATCGGAATCTCGAAGTTTTTCTCAAGCGTTTTGCGGTTACGCACGCGATCGTCAATCGCGGAATAGAAAAACAGGGCAAAAACTGCGATCAACGCGCCCGCGAAAGCGCCGATGGCGGCACTCAGAATGGGGCTATAACGCACCGATGATCCAACAAAACGAGGGGTATCTACACAACTCATTGTGGAAGGAAGACCGATGTTTTTATATACGGGGTTATAGATTCCTTTTGTCTCATCCTGCTCCATGATCGCAAGATCCTTGATGATCTCGGCAACACGAAGAGCGCAAGCCATATCAGAGGAGCTTACGTGCACGTGGAACATTTCAAGCTCTCCCAAATTTTCCGTGCTGATTACCTCGGTGCGGATCATAGAAGCCAGACGCTTCAAGGAATCATAAAGCTTATCCTCCTCGAGAGAGAGGTCAAAGGCTTCTCTTTCCTCGGGAGTCATCGTTTTGATGATCTCCTCGTGAAAATCGCGGTTGCTTTCTATGATTTCCATGTAAAGCGGCACACGCTGCTTAGAAACGCTTACGTTTGAATTTGTTACACCGCCAACATCCGAAAGCGACTCTACGAAAAGGCTCGTGGAAACCGAATAGGTTACGGTATTATGCGACTGCGTATACACAAAAGTTGCAACCGCGCCGATGATCGCAACGATAACGATTATCCAAAGCTTTGGAACGATAAAGCCCCATAAATCTTTCAAACTGAATTCTTCGTTGTTTTGTTTCATTCGTTAACTCCAAAATCAAATTTAGCTTACAATGCACGCAGATGAGAGTAAAGGAGATCTGCAACGCGCTCTGCGCCCGCGTCCGAGGGATGCAAGCCATCAGGCATATAAATCTCCTGCATCACGGGAATTGCAGGCTGGATACCCGAGATAGCAAAAAGATCCAGCACGGGAACCGAATAATACTCGCAGACCTCGCGAATCGCAGACACGTAATCCTTCAAAGGATGGCAAGGGATACCGATCTCATTCACCGTTTTCTTTTCGCTCAAGCGATGCATCGGCGTCATATAAACAATATAAGCGCGGGGATATTTTTCGATCAGCATTTGAAGAAGAGCGTGCATAGCGCCGTAAAAGCTATATTCATCACGATCCTCAAAGCATCCGAAGCGCGCGTCTCCGTGGCCGAAATCATTCGTTCC
>JAZQWS010000165.1:0-2010 GCA_045632465.1 Eubacteriales bacterium | reverse complement strand
GCGCTGAAGGCCGTTGCCTCCAAGGTGAAGAACGTTGGCTTCGTTTCCGCAGAGGGACTCGGATCGAACCCGGATTTCTTGCACTTCAATTCTGCGGCTCTGCGCGAATTCGGCATCCGCTACTATGAGGGCTACAAGGCACTCGTTGGAAAAATCAGAACCGAAAGCGGAAAAGAAACCGCTATCGGCGGCGCGGCATCCACGAAGCTTGAGCTTCTCTAAAATCTTCTCAAGGAAAAATGCAATGAAAAGCAAAGAAAAGTTTACAATAAATGACAATACAGTATCTTCCGAGAATCAGCTTCCGAAAGATAAATTCATCACTTATATGGGAAATGCAGATGCAAAAAAACGAATTTTGATCATCGGAAACTCGATCACGCGCCACGATGCCAAGCCCGAAATCGGCTGGCACGGGGATTTTGGCATGGCGGCCTCCTCTGCGGAAAACGACTACGTGCATCTGCTTTGCGGCCGCATTCTCGAAAAGGAGGATGCTTGCATTATGGTGCATCAGCTTGCACTATGGGAGAGAAGCTGCACACAAAAGGATGCGCTCTCTTTTGCCAAGGCCGCGCGCGATTTTGCGCCCGACCTTTTGATCTTCCGCCTTGGCGAAAATATCCCATCACCCACGGAAGCGGACGGACAGCAGAAAATGGAAGACGCCTTCTCCTCTCTTATCGATTATATCCGTCCGAGGAAAACGGTCTTTACCACCTGCTTTTGGAAGCACGGCATAATAGATGAAGCAATCCGCGCCGTGGCAAAAAAGAAAAACGCTCCCCTCGCGGAGCTTGGCGATCTCGGAGAGGACAACCGCTTCATGGCGATCGGCCTTTTTGAGCACAACGGCGTTGCCCACCATCCGGGCAACCTTGGTATGAAGGAGATTGCCGAAAGAATCTATTCCGCAATGCAAAATCTTTAAAGGTGAAATTTTATGAGCAAAACAATTCCCCCGATTGTGGAAAGAAACAAGGATGTTGAGCATATTATGCTCGCAAGTGCCATCTATGGCATGAACGGCCGAGGCAAGAAAAACGTTGGTAAGCTTTTTTCGATGCTTGCCGTGGCAGACGTGCATCAATCCTACGCGCAAATGGAGAGCGCCATCGACTATCTGAATTATTACGATGCGTTTGACATCGGCATCAGCCTTGGCGATATGCAGGCGGGCAGCTATTCGGATTCGGACGGCATCTGGTATCGCGATGCGATCCATCGGGCAAACAAGCCCTTTCTCACCGTGCTCGGCAATCACGACGGCGGAAATTACGGCGAATACAAAGAAAGCGGAAATCCCCGCCTCACCTTCGAAAAATTCATCCTCCCCAACCGAGATAAGATCGGCATCCCCGATCTCGACCGCGCTTATTACTGCAAATGCTTTGACGAATACAAGATCGCCATCATCGTTTTGACGAATTACGATTATCCCGACACGAAGGATGCAAACGGCGAATACGCCGTGGATCGAAGCTACGAGGTGTATTCGCAGCAGCAGGTTGATTTTCTGATCCGCACGCTCGGCGAGCTTCCGAGCGATTATCACGTGATTCTCTGCGCGCACAGCCATCCCTACAAAAAAACGGTTGAGCCCTGCGTTTTCTCGCAGATGCGGGAATACGGAACGAACAATCCGTACGGCAACGACAATATGATTGCCGATATCATCGATGCTTGGATGCGCGGCACGGCGCTTAAAAAGGAATACGCCCCCGAAATTCTCGCGGAATATCTTCCCGTGGTTTCGGTGGATTGCGACTTCTCGGCGCGCGGCAATGGCAACTTTGTTTGCCACCTCGTTGGGCATTATCATTGCGATTTTGTTGGTCACAATGAAAAGCACCGCGATCAGCGCATCGTTTCCCTTGCGGCCGCCGCCAACGATGACTATCAGAACTTCGGCGTGGATCTTCCGCGCGCGATGGGAACGAAGGCCGAGGATCTTTTAACCGCAGTCAGCATCCATCCGGAGCGGAGAGAAATCCGCCTTGTTCGCATCGG
>JAZQWS010000164.1:0-4430 GCA_045632465.1 Eubacteriales bacterium | reverse complement strand
ATCGCCGCTCCGAGTGTCACCAGCGGATTGATCGTGTATCCAACCATCACGCAGCCGAGCAGGTCTGCCACGATGCCAACGAGCATGCCCGCGATCGGGCCGAAATGCAGAGCCGCAAGAAGGATCGGCAGATTTTCAAAGCTGAATCGCAAAACGTCGCCGCCGGGAATGGCGAGATACTTGCCGAAAAGGATGCTCAGCGCCGCAAAAAGCGAGAGAAGCACCAAAACCTTGGGGTCCTTGAAGGGAGAGCGCGTGTTTTTAGTCATAAAAATACCTCCGTAATACAGAATTTCACATCTCGATATACGGAGGCTAAAATTATTGAAAATAGCACAGGTCTCCGAACAGTGGGATGCGGATACCGAACCGCAAGGGAAGTGTCCCTATTCGTCCGCGCGGCAACTCCCCGTCCGCTCGGCACTGAAAACGCACGATATCCTACTCTGTTGTGACGATGATAACCATCGTTACAAGGGTAGTATAGCACACATGGCGGCGGATTGCAAGAGCTTTTGATAAAAAAATAAAAGAAAGAAAGCGCCCGCCCTTGACAACTTTTGAGAAATTTGCTATACTTTTTTATAGAAACGTAACGAGGATGAACAATGAAACAAATTGTAAATCAAATTTTTGACGAGGAACGCGCCCTTTATGCGGTTGCGGATGCAGAAATAGAGCATTGCCGCTTTGAGGGACCGCGTGATGGAGAATCTGCCTTTAAGGAAGCAAAGGATATTTTCGTGCGAGATTGCGATTTTCGCCTTCGTTATCCCTTCTGGCATACCGCACGCGCCGCACTTTCGGAAATCCGTATGTACGATACCTGCCGCGCCGCGCTTTGGTATGCAGAGGATATATCGATCGATAGATCGGATCTTTTCGGAATCAAGGCTCTGCGCGAATGCGCCAATGTTTCGATCGGCAGATCCAAGGTGGAGAGCGCGGAATTCGGTTGGTTTTGTAAGGATGTAGCGATCGAGGATAGCTCGGTTTCGGGAGAATATCTCTTTATGCATAGCGAGGGCATCACGTTGCGCAACGTTTCCCTGAAGGGAAAATATTCCTTCCAGTATTGCAAAAACGTTGAGATATTCGAATCCGTTCTGGATACTAAGGATGCCTTTTGGGAGAGCGAAAATATAACGGTGTATAACAGCGTGGTAAAGGGTGAATACCTTGCATGGTATGCAAAAAATCTCCGCCTCGTGAATTGCAAGATCATGGGAACACAGCCGCTCTGCTATGCCAAAAACGTCATTCTTGAAAATTGCACGATGGAAGGATGCGATCTTTCCTTTGAGTACACAACGGTCAATGCCACCGTTAGCGGCTGTATTGATAGCGTGAAAAACCCCCTCGCGGGAAGTCGCATCGAAGCGGATTCGATCGGTGAGATCATCCTGGATGAAAACCGCCGAGATGAAGGAAATGCAGAGATCATCATTCGATAAATACATAAAATGTAAATGAATATTTGCAAAAAGCAGATAAAAACGCTTGTGGTCAGCGCTTTTCTCTGCTTTTTGTGTATATTGATTGTTTCGTAAGGCGTGCGCATCTTTGTGCTTTTTCGCAAAGCGCGCCCTTCGTTTTTTTATGTCGTGGCACGAAACATTTTTAAATTGTTTTTTGCTTTTCATTTTTGCCAACGGTTTTGATAAGAATGATCAACCCAATGATCATAACCGCCGGAAACGCGGTTGCAAACAGCAAGCCCGTTTTCAGATTTCCTCCAACAGCGTCTGCAATGCTTCCAACCATCGTGGGGCTGACCGTGGCACCAAGATCTCCGGCCAATGCTAAAAAGGCAAACATAGCCGTGCCGCCCTTCGGGCATTTTTGTGAGGAGATGCAGATCGTTCCGGGCCACATAATTCCGGCCGCCAATCCGCAAAGCGCACAGCCGATCAGGCCAACGATTGCGTTTTGGGATAGGGATGCGAGCAGATAGCAGATCACGCACATAACGCCGCAGCCAAGCATAACCTTGGTCAGATCCAGCTTCTCGCTTTTTTTGCCGTAAAATACGCGCGCCACACCCATGAAAATCGCAAAAAGGCACGGGCCGGCTAAGTCGCCAACGGTTTTGGAAACACCGAGCGCAGATTCCGTAAAGGCGGATGCCCATTGCGTCATGGTTGCTTCGGATGCGCCCGCACAGATCATAAGTATGATCATAAGCCAGAACAAGGGGTATTTCAGCAGCTGGCCGATGCGCATTCCTTCTCCATCCTCCACCAATCGCTCTATCGGGCAGGAAAGGAAGTTGATGATATTGAAAAGCGGAACCAAAGCCCATATCAGCGTCAGAATTTTCCAGTTTGCAATGCCGAACACAGCGAAAAAGATCGTTGAACCAAGGATCACGCCAACCGCGCCCCAGCAGTAAAACGAATGCAGAAGGCTCATAACCCCCGCCTTGTTTTCAAAAGGACAAGCCTCAACGATCGGGCTTAGCAAAACCTCAACAAGTCCGCTGCCGATTGCATAAAGAATCACGGAAATGATAATTCCGTTGAAGGGATTTTTGGATACCTCGGGCAAAAACGCCATCAAAATCAGTCCCAAAGCAGATACTGCCTGCGAGATGACAACGCAGATGCGGTATCCGATAATATCGGCAAATTTTGTCGCCACCAGATCAACGAGCAATTGCGTCAGATAAAACACCATTGGAATCAGCGCGATCATCTCGAGCGGTATTCCGTAGGAATTCTTGAAGGTCAAAAATAAAAGCGGTGTAAAGTTCGCGGATATCGCTTGCGTGATAAAGCCGAGATAGCAAGCAATCAGCGTTTTTCTGTAATTTTTCGTTTTTTGCATAAGTCCTCCCCGGATGATAAAAATTCTTGCAAAAGTATTATATCATCAAAAGCAAGGAAATGGAAGGCACATAAATGTCAAAGAATAGTATTATTTACCCAAGATTCGGCGGTCTTTTGGGGGGATAACCGTAATTTTTCTTAAATTGGCGGCCAAAGTAGCCGGTAGAATGAAAGCCGCATGCAAGGCAGATCTCCTGAAGCGTGAGATTTGTTTCGCTCAGCAATCCGCGCGCGGTCTGGAGGCGATATTGTATCAGCGCTTCAATGGGAGAGCATCCCATATATGCGTTAAAGCATCGTCCCGCTTCGCTTCGGCTGACGTTGGCTGCTTTGGCAATATTTTCGAGTGTGATGTCTTCGGCGTAATGATCGTAGATATAGGAGAGCATCTGCTGGATTCTGATTTGCGCGGTGATCTGTATGCGGGAGGATTGCACTTGTTGCAGAGCGTCGAAATTCCGAAATATGTATTCAAAGATGCGTCCGAGATTGCGCTGAACGGTCATCTCGTAGCATTCGCCTTTGTTTTGCATTTCTCGGTAGATCTCTTTAATGAGCCGATGGATCTCGCGGTGCTTTTCGTTTTCATTTTTGAACACAACGAAGGGCAATGTATCACAGGTGGCGATCGGCTGGATGTATTTTTGATTTACCGCGCTGATCTCTGATGCTATCACGCCGCTTGAAAAAACGATGTTCGGCATAGGGTCGGGGATGTCGCCGCGCAATTGCTTGATTCCGTGAAGTATATTGCCGTTGACGAAAATACTCTCGCCGGCCTTCAGCACGATGTGCTGTTGCCCCACCTGGAAATCCAGGTCTGCAACCGTTGCTGTGGCGATCTCAAATTCAGGATGCCAGTGCAAAGGACCTGCGTGGTTTGGAAGGGAAGCAAGCTCGTCGTGAAAATAGGTGATCGGAAATTCGGCATTGTTGCGAGGAATTTGTTCTCGCAGTTGATGGTCGAGTATGATGGCCATTGTTGAATGCTCCTATGGAAAGATATTCGGGGGTGCGGCGCTTGGTCGAAATCCAATGCCACGCATGAAAGCAAAATAGCCAAGTCCTTGTGACTTGGCTATTTTGCTGTGAAAGAACAGTAAAAAGGTGTGTGATCATTCTAATACAAGGCGATAAATTGGGAGATTTGTGTCTGAAATTGCTTTAACGGCGTTAATCAATGCTTTCGGATTGGCATTGCCAAAATCCACATGAATACAAACAGAAAAAACGGAGTATGCCTCTGGCAAACTATCAATATCCGAAACATAGTGGATTGGCCTGAAAAAATGTTTTCTGTTATATGAGTTCATGTAACCTTCTAAGGCAGAAACACTCTTCTCCGTCATTGATTGATCAGGATGCTTTTCAAATATGATGTTAAAAATCACATCGGGATATCCTTCACATTCAACATCGACGGGAAAAGAAACTGCTGCTTTTATTGAACCTACAATCGGATCATCATATTCAGTCATTCTGTTGCCTCTCTTTGTTCGTGGTAATATAAACTTTTGCATATATTATATCACATTGAGCAAAGCCAGTCAAGAGCTTTCCTCCATCTCGCATCCCAATCACGCCGCAGGCGTGCATATCATC
>JAZQWS010000163.1:0-8657 GCA_045632465.1 Eubacteriales bacterium | reverse complement strand
ATATCCACAATCCCAACGGAAGCGGAACGACCTGGCAGGAATTCGAGGACGGCGAATGGTACGAGATCCCATACCGCTCCCTTCTACCCAAGGGCTTTGAAAACCTCCTCGTTGCCGGCCGATGCATCTCCTCCACGCACGAGGCGCAGTCCTCCTACCGCATCATGCCCTATTGCGCCGAGCTCGGCCATGCGGCAGGACTTGCCGCCGCTCTTGCCGCGAAGAGCGGCAAAGCCGTTCGCACCGTGGATGTAAAAGAGCTGCAAGGCATCCTTCGCTCCGAGGGCTTTGCAATTTGATTTTTCCACATACAAAAAAGCGTCTCCTTCGCAAAAAGGAGACGCTTTTTATAATATTTATTTACATTTTAGCTAAAATATCCATTCAATGCAAGAAGCGTTCTCGCATAGATCTTCATCATGCGCTTGATTCTCGCGATGGAAACCACCTCGTCAAGCCCATGTGCGCCGCCGCGCCCCTTCGGATAATCCGCGGGAGGAACGCCGCCGTCCGTTCCGAAAACGTAGGCGTTCGGAAGTCTGTGCGCATACGTGCCGCCGCTCATTGTGAAGGGCTTTTTGTTTTCACCCGTCACGCTGTTTGCGATCTCGCAAAGCATCTGAACCTCGGGGCTTTGCTTATCCAAAAGATAGGGATCCACGCTGCGCGCCACCACGCGAAGCGAGAAGCCGCGCTTTTCAGCCGCCGCACCGGCGCGCGCAAGAATCTCGTCAAAGGTGATGCCCAGCGGATAGCGGATATTGATGCGAAGCGCGGGGCATCCGTTTTCCTCTACGATGGAGGAAGAGAAAACAGTCAGATCGCCGAGGATCTCGTGATGCGTTTTCACGTCAAGACAGCCGCCATGAATATCCTTCGAAAGCTCGGCAAAAAATTCAAGAATGCCGCGCTCCTCCTCGGAAACGAGAGAAGCATCCAAAAGTGCCTTCGAGATCATCGTGATCATATTGCCGTTCGGATCGGGATGTGCGCCGTGCACAGGGGGAGAGAAAGTCTCCACGGTGGTTATGCCGTTTTCCACCGTCACCCTGCAATCCTCCGAAAGCGCGGGAAGATCGGTTCTTTCAAAATATGCGCGCGCAAAACCGGGTGCATCCTTCCCTCCCGCAACCAAGCGGCAGCTCGTGAGGGGCTTTTTGCTGACAAGCGCAAGCGTGCATCCGCCCTTACCGCCGTAAGCAACGGGAAATCCACCATCGGGAACAAGCGACATTTTCGGCGGCTTTGCCACGTTGAGAAAGCCCTTGGCCTCGGGATCGCCCTCTCGCCCCCTGATATCCTTCATGCCGGTCTCCTCGTTGCTTCCAACGTAGATGGCGGGATTATAGGAAAGCTCGATTCCCATGCGCTTAAATATCTTGAAAAGGTTATAAATGCCGGAGAACTGCCCCTTATTGTCGGTGGCACCGCGGCCAACCACACAGCCCTTGTATTCCACGGCATTGTAAGGCTCAAAATTCCAGCCCGTGCCCTCAGCCACAACGTCACCGTGGATCCAAACGCCGAGATCCGGCTCTTTTTCTTCCCATGCCATGCTGACAACGCCGCATCCGTAATCCACGCAATGCAGGCCCTCGGCCTTGCCCATGCGAATCGCCTCGTCCAAAACGGCGCGCGGACCTTCTCCGAAGGGTGCGCCCGGGAGAGGCTCCCCCTCCACGCTCTTGATATTCACCAGGCGAATGGTGTCGGCAACGATATCACGCTCTGCGGCCTCAATGGCCGCATCGATTTTTTGAATCAGCTCAGTATCCATACTCAATTTTTCCTCTCTTATTTTTGAATTACGTATTCATACGCCACGCGCGGATCGCCGTTTTCAAGCAGAATCGTTCCGCAGTGGATAAATCCATGCTTTTCAAGCATCCTGCGCATCGGAAGATTGCCTTCGTGCGTATCGATGCGAAGAGATTTTCGGCCAAGAGAGCGCGCGCATTCCTCGGCATATCGGATGATTTTCGTGGCGATCCCCTGCCCGCGGCAGGCAACCGAAATCGCAACACGGTGGATCGCAAGATATTCCGTATACGCGGCATTCCCTGTTTTCCAAGCACCGTCATAAATCACGTCGTAAGTCGGCTCGCCGTCCGTCAGTATAGCAAAGGTTGCGATCACGCGCCCCTCCGACTCCACGAGATAGGATTGCGAAAGCGCCATATCCTCCGAAATTACCTCCGGATTCGGATATCCGTTCTGCCATTGGTTGATCCCCAAGGCACGAATCGTTTTCCGCGCTTCTTCAAATATTTCCATCAGAGCCAAAAGATCCTTCGGCTCGGATTTTCTGATTTCCGACTCCACTTTATCACTCCTTAGCGATGAAAAATTTTCTCTCCATGTACTACGGATTCATCATATCACAAAAGCACCACAGTGTCAACCCCGCACAGGACAAAAGAATAAAAAAGTATAAAAATCGTTGAAAAAACAAGACAACTGTGCTATACTTATAGCTATAAAAAACAAGCCCAAGGAGGCGCTATGGCAAACCCGATACAAATTCATGATTTTTCCGCTCCGGAGCTGGATGTCTTCGTTCGGCTGACGGGCGCACAGCTCCGCAACAAATTAGAGCCCGAAAAGGGCATCTTTATCGCGGAAAGCGCCACCGTGATCGAGGTTGCGCTGAATGCGGGATGCGAGCCGATCGCCCTGCTGACCGACGTGCGCCTGCTCTCGGGCAGTAAGGTTGCCGACATCGCACGAAGATGCAGCGAAAAGAATCCCGATTTTCCCATTTACGTTGCGGAGTGCGAGGTTCTTTCTCAGCTGACGGGCTTTGAGCTGACGCGCGGCGCGCTCTGCGCAATGAAGCGCCCTGCCCTTCCCTCCGCAGAGGAGCTGTGCAAGAATGCAAGGCGTGTTGCCGTCCTGGAGGAGGTAACCGATTCCACGAACATCGGCGCGCTCTTCCGCTCCGCCGCCGCTCTCGGCATTGATGCCGTTTTGATCACGCCAACCTGCTGTGATCCGCTCTGCCGTCGCGCCGTGCGCGTGAGTATGGGAACGGTTTTCCAGGTGCCCTTTGCACGCATCGGAGAAACCGCCGCGGATTGGCCCGAAAAGGGGATCGAGCGCCTGCACGCGCTCGGCTTCAAAACCGCCGCCATGGCATTGACGGACGAATCCGTTTCCATTGAGGACGAGCGGCTGAAAAAGGAAGAAAAGCTCGCCATCATCCTCGGAACGGAGGGAGACGGGCTGAAGAAAAAAACCATTGCCGATAGCGATTACACCGTGAAGATTCCTATGTCACACGGCGTGGATTCGCTGAACGTTGCGGCCGCGGGCGCGGTTGCTTTTTGGCAGTTAACAAGAAAATAATGCATTTTTGTAAATAATTGTTTATAAAAACGAGGTTTATTATGAAAAACTACAAGATATGCGATCCCTTTGCAACCAAAATGACTTTGAAAGAAGCGATCCAAAAATACGATGAGGAATTCGAGCTTCGCTGGAGAACCGTTCTGAAAGAATTCAAGGAAGAAAAAGCGGATGCTATGCATATCTGCGGCCCCTCCTCCTATCTTTTTACGCTGGCAGGCGAGAAGATCGCCGTGGATCCCCAGATCCGCAGAAAGAGCGATTTCGCCCTCGTGGAGGACACGATCAAGGAATATTTCGGCTCGCTTTCCGCCATCCTCATCACCCATGAGCATGATGACCATTTCTGCACGCCCTTGGCAAGACTTTTGAAAGACACGGACGTGATTTACTACCTTCCCCACGATATGCATAAAAATTGGATTGATGAAAGCGAACTGCCGCCCGAGCGCATCCGCTTCGTTCATCCCGGCGACGTTTTCAAGATCGGCGAAGTCACCGTGAAGGCCTTCCACACGCCGCACAGACCGTTCGGCGCGGATTGGGATTTGCCCGAGCGCGGATACGAGCTTTCCACCGAAAAAGGCCGCGTGCTTCTGCCCGGTGACATCCGCGAATACGACTACAAGGACTATCCGAAGGAGCTTTACGGCGCAGATCTTTGCATTGCCCACGTCTGGGCAGGAAACGATTCCATACATCCCGAGGAATATCTTCCGAAAATAGAAAAAGCCGCCGACCTCTTTTCTCTCTTCGCCGCGAAGCAATATTTCTTCGCCCATCTTTATGAGATCGGCCGCGAGCAGATCGTTATGTGGGACACCGATCACGCGGATCTTCTCGGCAAAAAGATCCGAGAGCGCATCCCCGCCGCAAAAACAAAAACGCCTCTGCTCGGCCATGGCTACCGCCTCTTCGACAGCGAGGAAAGATGAAGTGAATGTACGTTTCGGCATCATGGCGGATGCCCACATTGATTTTATGCATGACGGTGAGGCCCGCGTTCGCAAATTTCTTGAAGCTTGCAAAAAGGAAAAATGCGATTTTTGCATCGATCTCGGAGATTTCTGCCCGCCGGGCGAAATGAATGCCGATCAAAAGGCGCAAATTCTCGCACTTCTGAAAGAATTTCCGATCCCCTTCCATTTTGTTCTCGGCAATCACGATATGGACCAAAACAGCAAAGCGGACGTTCTTTCCTTTTACGGGTGCAAGGAGCGAAAAACCGCCTTCGAACAAGGCGGCGTTTCCTTTATTTTGGTGGATGCCTGCCACTATCGCGAGGGCGAAAGCGATTTTGACTACGATCACGGAAATTATAAGCACACCGGGGGTGACGTGCCGATTCTTTCCGCAGAGGAGCTTTCGCGCTTGGAAGCCGCGCTTTCGAATGCAAAGCACCCCGTAGTTCTCTTCTCGCATCAAAGCCTGATCGAGAGCCGCACCGGTATCCGCAATCCCGAGGCCCTTCGCGTCGCTCTGAAAAAAGCACCGCGCGGCGTTTTGCTTGCCGCTTGCGGACACGAGCACGTGGATCGCTTGGAAAAAAGGGACGGCACGTATTATTGGTGTGTCAATTCCATGAGCTATTATTGGGCGGGAGAAAAATTCATCCATACAACCTACGCAGAGGCGATTGAAAAGGAGCATCCGATGCTTCCCATGGTTTTCCCCTACCGCGATCCGCTCTTCGCCATCGTGGAGATCACGGACGAAGGCATCTTCATTCGCGGCACGGAATCCGAAATCATCGGCGCATCTCCCAAATCGCTGCGATTTTCCAAGTCCGGGCTTGTCAATCCGATCACCGCATCTATAAAAAACCGCGTTTTACCAATCAAAAGATAAAACGCATTCAAGGTGCCGTTATGGTACTTTTCAAAGACGGACAATCATTTTTTAAGAAAAATATGTAAAAATCAACAAGGGAGAAGAAAAATCATGCAAAAAACGTCCCTTATAAATAAAACCGTTGCCATCACGGGCGCATCGGGCGGTCTCGGCCGCGCACTCTGCGAGAAAATTCTTGAAAACGGCGGTGCGCTGACCGTGATCGACCGCAATCCGAAAAAGCAAGCGGCGCTGATCGAATCCCTCCGCGCCTCCTTCCCCAAAGCCGAAATTGAGGGGCTTCTTTCGGACATGGAGGATATCGAAAGCGTGAAGGCGCTTGCAGAGGCGCTGAAGGCGCGCCCCATCGATTATCTCATTCTGAATGCGGGCGCATACAGCATTCCCCGCCATAAAACCGCGCTCGGGCTCGACAACGTGTTCACGATCAACTTCGTTTCTCCGTATTATCTCACGCGCGCGCTCCTTCCGGGCATCGAGGCGCGCGGAGGCCGCGTGATCGCCGTTGGCAGTATTGCGCACAACTATGCAAAAAGCGATCCTCTCGACGAGGATTTTTCCACCCGCGAGCGCGCCTCCCTTGTCTACGGCAATGCCAAGCGCCACCTGATGGCGGCCTTCTTCGCCCTTGCGGCGGAGGGAAAGTCCATCAGCGTCACGCATCCGGGCATCAGCTTCACGGGTATCACCGCGCATTATCCGAAGCTGATCTTCGCCCTCATCCGCCATCCGATGAAAATCATCTTTATGAAGCCGAAAAAGGCCGCCCTCTCGATCTACGAGGGAATTTTCACTCCCACGGCCGACGGCGAATGGATTGGCCCGCGCTTCGTTGGCGTTTGGGGCATGCCCAAAAAGAAAAAGCTCCGCACGATCACAGCGGCGGAGCAAAAGCGCCTTTCGGAATATGCGGAGAGGTTGTATACAGAGATTTGCAAATAATTTTTGAGGCTTACTGCATCCAAAAGGACCGGTAAGCCTCAAAATTTTTATTTTATTTCTTCGCGCGTGCCATCCTCGTGAACAATGGTTACGAAAAATCTGTCGGAGAATTTATCATTATAATCATGTTTGGCATCTAAGAAAACTTCAATCAATTTTTTATCATATGCATCGTACTTTTTGAGTTTTTCAAGACCGATTAGTTCTATATGAGATTCCCATGCCAACATATCGGTAAGACAATCAAAAAGCGCATCCAAATGTCCGCCGTAATAATCGGGAAAATTCAAACTCTTTTTTAGAATTCTATGTATATCCCAAAAATTTTCAATATTTGAAAAATCCACATGATAATTGAACCTATACAGCATCAAATCCTCCTCATTTTATCAACTCGTAAAAAGTATGGGCGTGGTCATAGCTGACAAATATAAGACCATCATTTGAATAAAGGATTCTATTCGCTCCCCTATATCCCGATGTGTAATCAAAATCCGCTTCAAACCAGCATCTACCGACTTTGTCAGGTAGTTTGCCTTCTCTGTTTTTATAAGATTTATTCCCAATGATTTTATTGGGGCATACTTGATTTAAATTACCTTCAAAAGAAATCCAACCGGCAGAAATCGCTTCTTCCTTCGTAATATAATTATCCGGCAATCTCCCCTCGTACATAAGCCAAGCATCCGCTCCGTTCCAACCTTCCGAGGTCGCCGATCCAACCTCTGTTGTTCGCATTGGAACGATCTTGCATCTGCAACGAAGATGCTCCGGTATATACGTTTTCGAATCAAACGGATAAATCTTTCCATGCTTGTCTTCACATGGTTGGCATGTTCTCGGGTCTTTGCATATGGATTGCCAATTTTTCCAAGCTCTACTATTTCCCTCGATATATGAATCAGGCTCTGTCGTAAATGCATCCAAAAGGATCGGTAAACCTCAAATATTTTTTATTTTATTTCTTCTCGCGTGCCATCCTCGAGAACAATGGTTACGAAAAATCTGTCTGAGAACTCATCATCAAAAGCATGCTTTGCATCAGAAAAAACCTTTAATAATCTTCTATCATACCCATCATATTTTTTTATTTTTTCCAATCCGCGTATTTCGATGATAGAAACATCCCCCAGCATATCCGTCAAGCAATCAAAAAGGGCATCTAAATTTTTCCCATAATAATCGGGAAATTGCAAGCGCTCCTTGAGCGTTTCGTGAATATCCCAAAAATCTTCAATATTTGAAAAATCCACTCTAAATCTGTATGTATCAAGCATTAAATGTTCCTCACTTTATCAATTCGTAAAATGTGTTGGCATGATCGTAACTAATAAATATAAGACCGTCATTGGAATAGAGGATTCTGTTTGATCCTCGAGTTTCGTCCGAATAATCAAAATCGGCTTCATACCAAATTCTATTAGATTCGTCGGGAAGCTTTTTCTCGTTATTGTTAAAAACCACATTTCCAATAAGCACACCCGGGCAAATTTCGGATAGATTTCGTTTTCCAGGTCTCCAACCTAATTTGAGCGCTTCCTTTTTTGTAATATAATTATCCGGCAATCTCCCCTCGTACATAAGCCAAGCATCCGCTCCGTTCCAACCTTCCGAGGTCGCCGATCCAACCTCTGTTGTTCGCATTGGAACGATCTTGCATCTGCAACGAAAATGCTCCGGTATATACGTTTTCGAATCAAACGGATGAATCAAACGGATAAATCTTTCCATGCTTGTCTTCACATGGTTGGCATGTTCTCGGGTCTTTGCATATGGATTGCCAATTTTTCCAAGCTCTACTATTTCCCTCGATATATGAATCAGGCTCTGTAGTAAATTTCATTTTTCCTCCTTTATTATACATCATATAAAAAGCATTGTCAAATCGATTTGTAAGACAATTTTAACATATAAAACCGCTTTTGTAAGTATAGTCGGGTGCCAAAAAAACAATAAGCAGCCTTGATAATATTATACAAATGTAATAAAAAACGAAGGTCAAAATAAAAACAAGACGAAAACAGGGGTAAAATGCTTTGGTGTAATGATGCGGATTACGGGCATACTCCTTGCGAGTCCTGCCGCGTGCGCGGCAACGCGCGTTGCGCTTCGTTTCGGCTCAGCCGAAACACTCGCGGAGCAATCTGCGCTCGCGCACTTGCAAGCGAGCTTGCAGATTCGCTTCGCTTGATTATCTGAACCCGCAGGGTTCAGCGAGCCCGTAAGACGCACGAAAAAAAGAAAGCACACCACAAAGGTATTCAGCCGCCGTGAGAACCTTTCTTCTGTAGGGACAGGCGTCTCGACTGTCCTTAACGAATCGTTGACGAGAGTTATCATAAAACGCAAAGCCTTTACGAGCTTGCTTCGCAAGGTTTTTTGGAGAGCTCTATGTGCGCCTGCGGATTACGGGCATACTCCTTGCGAGTCCTGCCGCGTGCGCGGCAACGCGCGTTGCGCTTCGTTTCGGCTCAGCCGAAACACTCGCGGAGCAATCTGCGCTCGCGCACTTGCAAGCG
>JAZQWS010000162.1:0-2406 GCA_045632465.1 Eubacteriales bacterium | reverse complement strand
TGTCAATCAATTGTTGCTTGAATTTAAAAGAACCGCGTCCTCCGTTTTTTGCATAGAGGACGCGGAATCGATATTAAGATCGTTTTTTATTTTTCATATCCGAGGCGCAGGATCACGCCGTTGCAGGCGGGAATATGCGCGGGATCGCCGTAGAGCACATCCAGGATCTTGCGGCCGCTTTGAATTTTGAGACTTGGCAGGATTTCTTTGTCCGAATAGTTCAGGATGGAAACGAGGCAGCCGTCCTCCGATTCGGGATGCACCGAGATGCCAAGGCTCGGATGCTCTGCCGTGAGGGGCTTCTTGCGTATTGCTTCCTCTGCGGCGATGCGGTAGATTTCATAGAAGGCGCGGTCGTTGAAGCCGTCCGGCTCTGCAAAAGCGATCGTTTCGGGAGAGAAATTGCAGAAATACACGCAACCCTTGCCGTAGCGGTTTTTGAGCAGGACGGGATTCTTTTCCTCGTTTTCGAGAAGCACCTCTGCCGCTTTGGGCGAGAGAAGGATTTCCTTTCCCTTGTAGGAAAGCGTTTGCTCTCCGATCCTTATCGTGTGATCTTTGCCTGCGAGAAATCCATCGGAAGCTGCGCCGACCACCTCCGGAAAATCCGTGATCTGGCCGCCGTCAAAGGAGATATAAAGCGTTGCTCCCTCGCGCACTCTTTCGAGGAGCGAAGTCCAGGTTTTCTTATAAATGACCTGCCAGCCCGTGATTGCGGGGAGAAAATAGAGATCGGATGCGGGAATTTCGCCGTTTTCCGTGTAGGCAACGTCAAGATCGATGCCCGCCTGCTTGCCGAGCGTTAATGCCGCGATGGCAACCTGCTGCTGCGTTTGTCCGCGAGAGAGGAGGCAAACGCCGTCCGACTTTCTTTTCGGGAAGGGCTTCGGAAGTCGGTCGAGAAGCTCTGCCATGCTCTGCATGACGAAGGCTACGGGCTTCGGTTCGCCGTTTTCATAGAAAAGACCGAGTTCTCTTTCCACCATCGCCCAGGAATAGGGCGGAAAATCCAGATGCTTCTGCTCAAAGGCGCACCACCATTGATAGCCGGGAAGCCCGTTTGTCAGGGTGGAGAGGATTTGGATTCTCATAAAATCTGCCGCCATCTCGTTGCTTCCGAGTGCCTGTGAGAAAACGCCGCTTTCCTGCACGTAGGCGGGGCGTCCGCTCACGCCGGCATAATAGAGGCTTTGCGCCGTTGGCAAGAAGGTCATGCGCAGGCGCGTGTAGGGCTCGACATCACCGCCGACGGTGGGAGAGGGATAGGGATGCGTTGTCAAAACGTCGCAAAGCTCGCCCTGATGCTCTACCTGCCAGGGTGCATCGTTGCCGGAGGAAAGACCGTGCATACCGCTGGCAATCGGGCGGCTTCTGTCCTCGGCGCGGATGGCATCCACCACCGCAAGCGTCCAGCGGTAAGCCTCAAAGGAATCCTTTGCCTCGCCGAGGCAGTTGCATTCGTTGCCGAGATCCCAAAGCGCGATGGCTTTTTCGTTTTTCAGCTCGCGAACAAAGCGGTGGATAAATCGGCTCATCCACATGATGGCCTCGGGATCGCTGATCAGATTTTTTCCTGCGAGCGCGGGGGGCGCGAAGAGCATACCGCTCATCCATCCCGTAACGATGGAAACGACGAGCTTTATGCCGTTTTCCTCCGCCGCGCGGCAGAAGTCGCGAAAGTCCGCAATGCGCGCGCTGTCCACGCCGTCGCCGTAAATCGGCTCGTTCGTTTTTGCATGGAGATATTCGCCGTGTGTGCCGCGCCAGGCGTATCCGTGTGCCACCGGCTGAAAATCCCGCCAATTCGGGAAAACACGCAGGTAACGAACGCCGTACCGCGAGAGCTTAGAAAGATCCTTGCGGATTTCTTTTCCGTCATAGTGGCGCCACATTTCCGTTCCCCATCTTTCGCTCCAATAATTGGCGCCGAGCATATATTCAAGATTCATCGTTTTTCCTCGATTCTTTTCAGTGCATTCTGTAATCCCATGCGTAGGGAAGCGGATAGAGCTGCAGAACTTCTTCTGCACGGATCGTATCGCAGGGAATTTTGCGCTCTGCCGCAAGGCGCTTGGCGTGCAATTCGATCCAGATGTTGGAAAGCGCGTATTCGCCCTCGCGGATGTCCGGAACAACGAGAGATTCGTTGACGAATGCCTCGGCGCGCGCAAAGTTTCCGAGCTTCGTATAGCAGGTGCCGAGAAGCATCCGCATTCTGCCGTTTTCACGAATGTCCTCGGGGAAGGATTCGTAAAGCTTTGCGAGCGTTTCATAGCGCTCGGCGTGGATCAGAATTTCCGCGCATTCAAGGCAAAGCGGGGTGTAGGTATTGCAGAGCTCTGCGGCACGGAGAATATGGTCTGCGGCGGTATTTGTGTCCCCAAATACGTTTTTTGAAAGCTGGGC
>JAZQWS010000161.1:0-2654 GCA_045632465.1 Eubacteriales bacterium | reverse complement strand
CAAAATGCGCCGCCTTAACGGGCGTTGAGCTTGAAGAAGGCAAGATCGGTGTCTATGCATATGATTCCGTAACCGAAAAATTCTTTTCTTATTTTAACGAAAAGCTTCCCGTTGCCTTCCATGGAACGGGTGACCTCTTCTCCTCTTGCGCTTTCGCGGCGTACGTGCGCGGCGCATCCCTTGAGGAAAGCCTGAAGCTTGCCGTGGATTTCACGTTGGAGTGCATCAAAAAAACGATGCAGGACGAAAATCGCCGCTTCTACGGTGTCAATTTTGAGGAAGCGATACCGATGCTTACGGATCGCGTGAGAGAGCTTTTTAAATAAAATGCAAGGAAATGAAAAAAATGGATATTCGCAAGCTTTTTTTGCAGAATAATGGGGAATACGCGCCTGCGGTGATGTGGTTCACCACGGGCAATATCAATAAAAAAGAAATGACCTATCAGCTCGAGGGCTTTAAAAAGCAGGGGATCAACGATTTCTTTATTCATCCCGTCCTCGGAACGGTGGGAGATTATCTCGGGCCGTATTTCTTTCGCATGGTAAAACACGCGCGCGATGAGGCAAAGCGCCTCGGCATGCGCTATTGGATGTACGATGAGTACAATTGGTCTTCGGGCGTTGCCGCGGGGCAGGTGCTTCGTGATGCGCCCTGGGCGCACGGAAGCTGTCTTCTCTGCATCGAAAAAACGGTAGAGAGCGGTGAGATCGTCCGCATTGAAATGCCGAAAAAGGAAAGATTTCATACGGAGCTTCTCCTCGCCGTGGAAAACGGCGTTGTCTTCTCTCCCGCCGTAGAGGGGGATACCGTTCTGTATGAAAACAAAACGGATTCTCCTGTCCTTGTCGAGCTTTTCGTCAGCAAATGGGATCTCGGAAAAATTGCCGCGCTTCAGAATTCCGAGGTTGTGGAAAAGGATGAGGAGGGCTATCTTGATACCTTGGATCCCGAGGCCGTAGATGCCTTCATCGCCTCCACGCATGAAAAATATAAGGCCGAGATCGGCGAGGACTTCGGCGGATGCGTCAAAGGAATGTTCTGTGACGAGGTTATCACCTATTTCGATTTTCGCGATGAGGAAACCGAGAATGCAAAAACTCTGCCATGGTCGCGCCGCTTTGCCGAGCGCTTTGAGAAGCGTTGCGGCTATGATATTATTCCGCATTTACATACGCTCATGAAGGGGGAGGACAAGCGCCTTCTGATCGATTATTGGGAGTCGGTGGCCGCCTTTATGATGGAGGGATTCGCGGGCCGCACCAACGATTGGTGCGAGAAAAACGGCCTGATTGCCACGGGGCATATCGATGGGGAAGAGAGCATTATTTCCCAGGTTTACCGCTCCGGAGATAACTACGAATTTTATAAGCGCTTCGGTATGCCGGGCATCGATACCATCCTGACCTATTTTCGCCTCGGGGATTATACCTTCGCAACAACGCCGAAGATCGCCTCCTCTGCCGCGCATTTTCTCCACAAGGAGCGCATCCTTTCCGAAACGTTCACGGTCAGCGGCTGGGAGATAGGTCTTGCGGATATGAAGCGCGCGATCAATAAGCTCGCGCTTCTCGGCATCAATTTTATTCAGTATATGGGCGCAAGATACGATTTCGTCCTCGCGGGCAACGCCTCGGCGATGACGAATAATTTCCAGAATCCGCTTTTCCGCCATTACGGCGCGCTTTCCAAATATGTAGAAGCCCTGCAGGCTTTCGTGTCAAAAACCGAATACGATGCGCATACCCTGCTTTTCTATCCGATGACAACGGCGAGAGCCCTGATCTCGCACCGCACCTTCATCGGCGAATGGGATCATCCCATCAATATGACGATTTCGGGCGTGATCAATTCCTTGCTTTCGCTTCAGCATTCCTTTGAGATCGGCTTTGAGCAGGTGATCGATGGCGCAGAGGTCAGCGGCGGGCGTCTGATGATTGACGGCAGGTATTACGATACTGTGATCCTTCCCGAAACCGAGTATCTGAAGCCCGAAACCTTTGCAAAGCTTTCCGCCTTCGCGGCGGGCGGCGGTAAGCTGATTTCGGTCAACGGTCAGCCTCTCAAGATCATCGATGTAGACGGTGTGAAGCCTGCACCCGAGATTTCGGGTATGATCTCCTATACCTGCCGCGATTACGAGTTTTCGGGCGAAAACCATTCCTGCTGGCCAAACGGTCAGCCCTTTGACGGTTATCAGTGCGCCCCCATGGGCGTATTCACCAAGATGCTTTCGGATGCCCTCGGAAAAACGGATGGCTATCCTTTGTCGATCGCCCCGAAGAACGGCATTCTTTCTGCCTTCCGCAAGGATGCGGATGGTTATTATGCCCTCGTTGTCAATGATACCGAGGCGGATATCGAGGTTGTCGGCGAATTGAAAACTGTCGATGCCGCCCTCTTTGATACGGAGAGCGGGGAAGAGCGCTATCTTATGCGTGACGGCGCATCCTTCCGCTTCACTCTTGCGCCCTTTGAAAGCGCGATCCTTTCCGTTGGCATGGCGGCGCGTGTTTTTTGTCCTGTTTCTGAAAAAGAAACCGAAATTCCGCTTTCTCCCGTTCGTTTTTCGATCGAAAAGGATAATTTTGCGCATCCCGTGATGCATCACGTGCGCGGCACGCTTTCGGAGTGCATCATTGCGGCGCACCGTG
>JAZQWS010000160.1:0-4381 GCA_045632465.1 Eubacteriales bacterium | reverse complement strand
GCGTCGAATTCCACGATATCGCCGTGCGCGTCCAGGGTGTAATCGGCGGTCAGAGAGATTTTTTGTTCAAGGGTATCGCTGAACACCGCCGTTTTCACGGAGGTGGTTCCGATGTCTATTCCCAGAAAATTCATGACTTATCTCTTGAGCTGAAGATCGTAATGAACGTCGTATGCCTTTTCCTCTTCGGTGAACTTATGGAGGGTGTTGATCACCTCGCCGTTATTCCACTTGCGATCCTCAACGTCCTCGGTTGTACCCATAACGGTAACGTTCAGCTGACGGCGACGTGCGCGCACGTGATCCCAGTCAACGAAGTAGATGTGAGCAAATTCGCCGCCGTCAAGAACGCCGTCCTTGATGGTCATAGCTTCGCTTCTGCCGAAGAATACGGAGCGAAGGTGTCCGTCCGTGTTCATGGAGGTGAAGTCGCCGGGCTCGTTTACGTATCTGCCGAACTGAGCGTGGATGGGGCCGGGATGACGGTAGTCACCCTCGTTCACGAAGTCGGGAATCATCTTTCTCATGATGTCGAGAAGGTCGTGCTGAAGGTACTCAAGGTCGAAGGAGTCAATATCGTGAGAGCACTCCTGGATCATAACGCAGCAGGTGGTGTGGTGAGAAGCAAGGGTAACGGTTCCGTTCTTAATGCCGGAAGCCTGAACGATCTCGATAACCTCCTTGGAAACGTCGTGGAAGGTGGGGATCCAGCCTCTGCTCTGCAGTTCGATTTCTTTCTGAAAAACTTTGAATTCCATGGTAAAATTCTCCTTTAATATAAATAATTTTTTTGATTTTTAATTTGTGGCTTTACAGCGATTTTTGGTTCAGACGCTCGCCAACGGCGCCGCCCGGATGGATGAGAGCAAATTGCTCGTTTTTATAATCGGTTTCCTCGATCAAGGCCGCCTGCAATGCATGGAAGATCATGCAAAGCGCGGTGGTGGAGGTAGTGCCCTGTGCGTTGTATTTGTCGGTCTCGCGGTTCACGTATTGCTTGAGAACCACGTCGGCCGCCTCTGCCAGAGGAGATTCCATATTCTCGGTGACGCTGATGATCTTAACGCCCTTGTGCTTGCAGATATCGAGAATGGGAAGAAGCTCCTTCGTTTTTCCGCCTCTGGAGGCAAAAACGCAAACGTCACCCTCCTGCAAAAATCCCGTTGCACCGTGAACGGCCTCGGCGGGAGAAATGAATCTCGCGGGGCGCTCGATGCAGCACATCAGGTGCGCAAAGTGCTGGCAGATGATGCCGGAGTGGCCGCATCCCGTTGCACCGATGCGGGGCGCGCTCTTGAGAAGCTCCACGGCCTTCGAAAACGCTTCGTCATCAAAATAGCCAAGCATCGTTTTGATGCATTCGGCTTCGATCTCATAGGCCGCTCTTGCGGCCTCCAATGCTTCCTTTTTCATATCCTTGCCACCCGATCTTTAAGGATGAAGCTCGTCCCATGCCTTGCGCAGGTTGAAGAGCATTTCCTCGACCATCGCGTAAGGATCGGCGGCCTTCAGGATACCGCTGGTGGATCCGGTTGCCTGCGCGCCAAGCTTAATGGTGTTGTAAACGTCCTGTCCGTTCGAGATGCCTGCGCCCTGAAGCACCATGATCTCGGGATTGATCTCGCGCACGGTCTTGATGGTTTCGATCACGTAGTTGGAGTCGCTCGTCGTTCCCGTTCCGATCAGCTCGGTCGGCTCTGCAACGATGAGGTTGGGGCCCATGTGCGCAATGCGCTTCACGTCCTCCACGGTGTCGGCACAAACGATGGTCGCAAGACCAACCTCGTCGGCGCGGCGGATGGTTTTCTCCAGCGTTTCCATATCGAGGGGCTTCTCGGCATGGTTGAGCATAACGCCCTTTGCGCCTGCCGCCTTCACAGCCTCGGGAAGAACGCTTCCGAGACCTCTGCCGGGAACGAGTGCATCCATATGCTGAGCGAACACGAGAATTCTCTCGGTGTTGTCTGCGAGGAGCTTAATGTCGGTGTACTGGGGGGTAACGATGACGTCCAGATCGTATTTCATCGCCGTTTTGTCAATCACCTTGGCCAAAGCGAGCATAGCATCGCCCCAGATGATCGCCTTCGGGCCGATCTCGAAAAACGGAGGCTTGATGTCAAAATTTTTAAGCATGATGTTCTCCTTTAGATTTTTCAGTATTTTATAAATTATTGCAGATTTATTATACAACGCCCCCTATATGCTTGTCAAGGAAAATTTATTATAAACTTTCGGTTTTTTGCAATGCAAAAAGAAATCGAAAGCATCGTTGACAAAAACGAAAGCGTGTGCTATACTGAAAATAATGAAAAAACGGAGGCGCGATATGACGACAGAGCAGAGAAAGCAGAAGATCCTGGAGCTTTTAAAGGAAGACGATTCCGTGCGCGTGGCGAGCCTCAGCCGCATTTTCGGCGTGAGTGAGGTAACCGTTCGCTCCTATCTTGAGGATATGGAAAAGAAGGGGCTTCTTTCCCGCGTGCATGGCGGCGCCGTCAGCTCCTATAAGCCCTATTACAGCATGAATCTCAATCAACGCCTGGAAACCAACCAAAAGGCCAAGGTTGCGATCGCGCAGAGGGTGGCTGATCTGATCCGCCCGAATGACACGGTGATGCTCAATGCGGGAACAACAACGCTTCTCGTTTTTCGCCGCTTCCCCGCAAGCTATAATCTCAGCATTGTGACGAATTCGATCGCCATTGCCTTGGAGGCCTCGGGCAATCCGAATTATAACGTAATTCTCGTCGGCGGCGAGGTGAATACGAAATATCAGTTTACCTACGGCACGGATGCCGTGGATCAGCTGAAAAAATACCATGCGGACAAGCTGATCCTTTCGGTAGACGGTATTTCGCCTCAGCGTGGGCTCAGCACCTATTATGATAAGGAAGCGCCCGTGGACGTTGCCATGATCGAGCAATCGGATTGCTGTATCGTTGCGGCCGACCGATCGAAGTTCGGGCATGATGCTTTTGCGCATATCAGCCCGCTCTCGGTTGCGGATTATGTGGTAACGGGCGGCTCTCTTTCCTCCGACATTGTGGAGGTGCTTGCCTCTAAGGGTGTTACGGTTTTGATGTGAAAAGGAAACTAATATTTACAAAAATGTGTATTTTTTACTTTTGAAAGGGAAATAATATGAAGGAAATTGTTTTTGCCGAGAAGATATCGCTTTATAAATGCGAAAGCGATCCCGCCGCGATTTTGAAAAAGCAGGATCTGCAGATCGATCTTTTTGAGCCGGCGGCGGTGCGCTTTTCGGCGGGGGACTATATCGTTCTGGATTTTGGAAAAGAGATGTGCGGCAGCACGCGCATTCTGACCTTCACGCCTGCGGACGCGCGCGTCCGTATCCGCCACGGCGAGAGCCTGACGGAGTGCTGCAGCGAGCTTCACGGAAAAACGAACGCCACCAACGATCATGCTCTGAGAGATTTTGAAATCGAGCTTCCGAAATATTCGGATATGACCTTTCCGGAAACCGGCTTCCGCTTCCTTCGTATTGATTTTTACGGCGAGGTATGGATCAAAACGGTGGTTTGCGTTTCAAGCATTCTGCGCCGCGAGGCCATTTATACCTACGGCGGCAATGATGCGCGCATCCGCGAGATTTTTGAAACCGCGAAACGCACGGTGGATCTTTGCGCATCGAGCGGCATGGTCTGGGACGGCGTGAAGCGCGATCGCCTGGTTTGGATCGGGGATATACATCCCGAGATGCTGGCGCTTTCCACGCTTTACGGGCGGCTTCCCGCCATCGAAAGATCTTTGGATTTCGTTCGCAAAAAGACGCCTCTGCCCGGCTGGATGAATGGCTTCCCGATGTATTCGATGTGGTGGATCATCATCGTTGCGGATTATTATAAGCGCGTGGGCGCGGAGGATTTCGTGCGCCGCCAGCTTTCGTATCTTTCGGCACTCGTTGCGCAGATCGACGGATGCGTTCTTGCAAACGGCGATCTGAATTATCCCTTCTATTTCTTTGATTGGCCAACGCATGAAACCGAGGACGAGCCGCACGGCGTGCGCGCCATCAATATCCTGGCTATGAAGCGCGCGATTGAGGTACTGGAGGCTTTTGGGAAAAATGCGGATACGGCGCGCGCCGTTCTTGCAAGACTTGAAAAACAGGAAATCTGCCCGAAGAATAAAAAACAGGTGCTGGGTATCAAATTCTTTGCCACCGCTTTGACTGAGGCGGATAAGCAGATGCTCACCGACGGCGGCGCTAAGGGCATGTCCACCTTTATGAGCTATTACGTTCTCAAGGCGGTTGCTTCCTTCGATAAGGCGAAGGCGATCGAGATGCTGAAGGAATATTACGGCGCAATGCTCGATAAGGGTGCAACCACGTTCTGGGAGGATTTCGATCTCTCCT
>JAZQWS010000159.1:0-12781 GCA_045632465.1 Eubacteriales bacterium | reverse complement strand
CCTTCGCTAAGCTTGACCAGACCGGCGTTGGTAAGCTGATGGGCATGGCTTGCAAGGACGGCCGCGCTAACAACGCTCACCTCCACATCGGTATCTGCGGCGAGCACGGTGGCGATCCCACATCCGTTGAGTTCTGCCATGGCCTTGGCCTTGACTACGTTTCTTGCTCTCCCTTCAGAGTGCCGATCGCAAGACTTGCGGCAGCTCAGGCAGCATTGAAATAATTCATATTGAGACATCGCCGATTCCGGCAAGTCTGAAAGAAAACGAGTGCTTCGGCACTCGTTTTCTTTTTTCGCGCAAAGCGCTCGAACTTGCGGAATTTACCCGTAGGTCGCCAGCGGGCGTTCAATGAACGCCCCTACAAACAAAATTCGGCAGATGGATTATTTTGATAATTTCCTTAGAGCAACACCTAAAAAAGCGTTCAAGACTACGTTGAGCGGATTGATTATGCGCCCATTTCCTTCAAAAAGATCAAAAAAATCATTGCGGAGCTTTCTAAACAATAAAATGCGCCCCCGACAGAAATCTGTCGGGGGTAATTTTACGCGCCACCGAGGCTTCTCCGATACTGCTCAGGGCTTTGGCCATATCGGCTTTTGAAGGCGCGGCTGAAGGTATAGATCGAGCTATAACCCAAAAGCTCGGCGATGGCGGTTATGGAGAGGATGTTTTCCGCGATATGCAGTCTTGCAAGCTCAAGGCGGCGCTCGCGATAATAGGATACCAGACTTTCTGACGTTGTTTTATGAAAAAGCGCGGAAAGATAGCTGTAATTATACCCTGCAAACGCCGAAAGCGATTCAAGGCTCTCCATCTCGTAGATATGGGTATCAATATAATGCATGAGACGGTAGCACAGCGCATTCGATTTATCGACTGCGGAATGCGAGGGCATAGGCGGCGCTTCACAAAAAAATCCGCGAACAAGGCGAACTGAAATTTCGAGGAACATTGAGGACAGAAGGCGGTCGGAATATCTGCTTCCGCTATCCAGCTCGGCAATCGCGGTGCTGACGAGGTTGGCAATCCGCTCGTCACGAATGATACGAGCATCGGCGGCGGCATTGCGCTCCATAACACTCGCGAGATCGGCAGAAATCGCTTCGTCCTTGACGGAAAATGCGAAATAATCATATTTTAAGGGATCGGAGGAATCCGAAACGATGGCATGGCGATCCCAAGGGAAGGAGAAATATATTTCGCCGCGCGAGATCGGGACGGCAATACCGTTTGTATAAACGATTCCTTTGCCACCGGTGGCAACCGTTAACTCAAAGCAATTGAAATGCGCATGCTCTCCAATAACCGTTTGGCTTTTGCAATACAAGCGGCCGATCTGGTACAAAACAACGGGATCGAATGCACGCGGCGCGGTGAAAAACGATTTATCCAAATGATAACAGCCTTCCAAGCGGTGCTGCTTTGGAATATCGGGCATTATTTTTTGCATAGATCTCCTCCTTTTTCCTTTAAGTATAAATGTTTTTTATAACTTAGTCAAGAAATATCAAGCATTTTTTTCGAAAAATAGCGATTTTTTCAAAAAATCCAAAAAAATGCTAAATTTTCTAAAGATAAGGTATTTACAGAAAGCAAATTTCATTGTATAATGAAATTGTAAAAAATGCTTGGATCAGCCCAAGCTATAAAAAAGGAGATTTCCCTTATGGTTACACTTGCTATCATCGGCTGCGGCCGCATTGCACAGAATGCGCATTTTCCGCCCCTCACGAAGATGGAGGACGTTCGCATCAAATATGCCTGCGACATTCTGATCGAGAAGGCAACCGCGATGGTTGAAAAATACGAAAACGTTGAAATGGCGATTTCCGATTACAAGATCGCGCTGGCAGACCCCGAGGTGGATGCCGTTTTCGTTCTCACCCCCAACTATGCGCACTACACGATCACGATGGATGCTCTGCGCGCGGGCAAGCACGTTATGTGCGAAAAGCCGATCACAATCAACTACGCACTCTCCGTTGAGATGGCGGAAGAGGCTAAGAAGCAGGGCAAGCTCCTGAACATCGGCGTTTGCAACCGCTACAACCGCTCCGTTGAGCTTCTTGAGGAAATGAACCGCAAGGGCGAATTCGGAAACATCTACCACGTTTACTGCTCCTTCCGCTCCTGCCGCTCCATTCCCGGCCTCGGCGGCGACTTCACGAACAAGGCGCAGAGCGGCGGCGGCGTTTTGATCGACTGGGGTATTCACTTCTTCGATCTGATCCTTTACATTCTCGGCGGCGCAAAGCTCAAGACCGCGACCTGCGATGCTTACTGCGAGATGGCGAAGGACATGAAGAGCTACAAATACAAGTCCATGTGGGCAGAGGATACCAAGGACATCGAAAACGGCACAAACGACGTTGACGACTGCATCACGGGCTACATCCGCACCGACAAGGCCAGCATTTCCTTCAACGGCGCATGGGCAGAAAATATCGACCAGGGCAGCCAGATGTTCATCGACTTCCTTGGTGACAAGAAGGGCGTTCGCCTTTCTTACGGCGGCCAGTTCACCGTGTTTGACGGACAGACGCTTGAGAACACCACGACCGAGCATGAGATCCCCCAGATGCATGCGGCAGAGGATCGCGCCTTCATCGACGCCGTTAAGACCGGCGAGAAGAACCGCAACTATATTGATAACATTCTCGAAAGCATGAAGCTTCTGGATGCACTCTATGCTTCCTCCGATGCGAAGAAGGAGATCGAGCTGTGATGAACACCAAGAAGATCGGCTTCGTTGACCTCTATATCAGCGAGTGGCACGCAAACAATTATCCTGCCTGGATCAAGGATGCGACCGAAAAGCTTGCGCTTCCTTACGAGGTGGCTTACGCATATGCCGAGCAAGACGTTTCCCCTGTGGACGGCAGAACGACGGACGAATGGTGCGAGGCCTTCGGCGTTGAAAAATGCGCGAGCATTGACGAGCTTTGCGAAAAGAGCGATGCGATCATCGTTCTTGCCCCCTCCAATCCCGAGGTGCATTTGCATATGGCTGAGGCTGTTTTGAAGTATAAAAAGCCAACTTATATTGACAAAACCTTCGCTCCCGACTACAAAACTGCGAAAGAGATCTATGCGATCGGCGAAAAATACGGAACTCCGTTTTTCTCCTCCTCCGCACTTCGCTATGCTTCCGAGCTGGCGGACAAATGCGGCGCAAAGGACGTTGCGCTGACGGGCGGCGGATCGAACTTCCCCGAATATTCGATCCATATGATCGAGATGCTCGTTAAGACCTTGGGGCTTGGCGCTAAGACGGCACGCGCCGAGATCGTTGGCTCGCAGACGCACGTTTTTGTTTCCTATGAGGACGAGAGATGCGCTTCGATGACCTATGCGCCCGCGCTTCCCTTCACGATCTATGCTAAGACGGAAAAAGGCGCAGGCTACGCGCCCATCGATTCCGCAATCTTCCCTGCGCTGATCGAGGATATGCTTCGCTTCTTTGAAAGCGGCGCGATCCCCTTCCCGAAGGAAGAGACCCTGGAGGCCATGAAGGTGCGCGAGGGAGCGCTTGCCGCGGCGGCAGAGCCCGGCAAGACCATTGCGCTCGACACGCTTTAATTCAAAGGAGAAAAGAAAATGAAGCTTGGTGTTATCAGCGACTGCTTCAAGCGCCCGATGGCCGAAAGCATTGCCCTTGCGGGCGCGCTGGGCCTTGAGGGTATTCAGATGTATGCCGTTGGCGGCGACATCTGCCCCGATGCGCTTCTCGGAAACGAAGCAAAGCTTAATGAATACAAGGAACTTCTCAAAAAGCACGGACTCACTGTCAGCGCGCTTTGCGGCGACCTTGGCGGCCATGGATTTGAGCGCGAGGCAGAAAATGCCGCTCGCATCGAAAAGACCTGCCGCATCGTTGACCTTGCGCTGGCCTTTGATACCAAGGTGGTGACAACGCATATCGGCGTTATCCCCGAGGATGAGACCTCGGAAAAATATCAGACGATGCTGAAGGCTCTCAAGGCCTGCGGCGCATATGCGGCGGCGCGCGGCGTTACGCTCGCGATCGAAACCGGCCCCGAGACCGCTCCGATCCTGAATAAGTTCGTTTTGGCGGCAGGCGAGGGTGTTGGCGTTAATCTCGATCCCGCGAACTTCGTTATGGTCACGGGACAGGATCCCGCAGAGGCGGTGCGCTTGATCGGCAAGAAGATCGTTCACACGCATCTGAAGGACGGAAGAATGCTCAAAAAGTCCGATCCTCTTGAAATCTATAACCACTTTGCCGACGGTGGCATTGAGGCGCTCAACGTGGCGGATTACTTTATTGAAACCCCCGTTGGCGAGGGCGACGTAGATTTCGGCGCATACATCGCGGCGCTGAAGGAAATCGGCTACGAGGGCTTCCTCACGATTGAGCGCGAAACCGGCGCTGATCCTTCCGCCGACATCAAGAAGGCGGCCGAATACGCAAGGGCGAATTTCAAACTGTAATCGCGGCAAAATTGTTACATCATCCGTTTTGCGCACATCGCGATCATTATGCCTCATCCTTGTTCTTTTTGCAATCTCAAAGCTATACGAGGGCGGCTTTTCCAAAAGGTTGTATCGCTTATTTGAATATGCAAAGAACTGAAAGCCAAATTCCGATTTTTTGAACAGAATAAAACTAACCCCGATAGATTTTTAAGATCTGTCGGGGTGAATTATTTGATTTCTGCGGAGAAAATCTATAATCTTGCGATTTCTCAGCTGAGAATACCACGCGTTCGGGCCGTGGCTTTCTGCTATGATCTGTTTTTTAAATCGGGCTTTGCGAAGATGCCGGTTTTATTTTACGGTAATTTTTCTTACAAAGGCCGCTTTGGTATTCACGCCGTTTTTATCGGGATAGCGAAGGTTATTATAGCAAACTATAATACTGTCCTCGGATATTTTTTCCACGAACGCATTGCTGTAGCTGCAAGAATCGGTGTATTTACTTTCGCAATCCGCTCTGCCCGCTTGTCTCTCCTCGTTCAGCGTTTTGCCTATAATGCTATAAGAATCGCTCCACGTTTCTCCCTTGTCGGCAGAAATTTTAAAATGAACACCCGGTCTTCCGTAAACCGCAATCAGAATATTATTTTTTAAGGCTACGATATGCGGGGTAACACTTGAATCCGCGATTTCCTTCGGCGCCGTCCAGCTCTTGCCTTTATCGAATGAAACACAGAATCGGCATCCCCAGCATTTTGTTTCATCCTTCTCGGGATGCATACTCATATCCATACGCATTACGCAATACATAGAATCGTCTTCCGCAACGGCGAGAGACACTTCGCCACCGTCCCCTCCGTATCCGAAAGGCACTTTCTCGGTATCACTTGCAACAACCGATCTTTTCCGCCAGGTTTTTCCGCCATCTTCCGAAACTATCAGATAAACCTCGCTGCAGAATCGGTCGTGAACCTGCGGATGCTGCCCGGTTGAGAGAGCAACCAAGGTGCCGTCCGAAAGCTTGTTTAACGAAGACATATAGGGAGATTTAAATATATACGGCTGTATATACTCTTCAACATCCGCAGAGAAGCTTGTATTGGGACTGGCTATGTAATTCACAAGCACCTCCCTTTCGGGAAAATCGAAGCATATGGGTTCATAACGTGTATTCCCTTGGGAATCCGTTCGTCCGAAATCAATTCCTTTACACGGATCGGGAATGCTGCCATACGGATATGAATGAACCATTGCTTCGCCGCACGGATGCATAAAATCCTTTGTAAAAGCGACGTTCTTGATGGGGGCGCAATTCGTTTTGTACTTAAAAAACAACGTTTCTCCGTTTTCAAGAAACAAATACGGCGGGTCAATCCCCGTGAGAACGCTGATATCATATAGCTTTTCGCCATTCGGCTCAAAGGTCCAAGTATCACCGTTATCTTTAGAAACAAAATATAAATTTTCCAAGACAAATAAAGTATTGATGTCCGCGTTATCCGCTTCGCCATTGAAACGAATGACCAATTCTCCGCCGGATGCGCGCCACATACGCGGAATCGCATATACGCCCCATTTTCCAACCCGCTCATTCATTTCGGGCGCATAAACAAGTATGGGAGCACTCATTTCTATTTGAATAAGAAACACCTCCAAGCACCGAATCGCCAAATTCGATTGGATTGGTTACCAAACCCAATCGATTGCTTATTTAAGATAAAACACCTGCTCCAGCTTCGGCTGCGCGCCTGTTTCGGGATCGAGGGGCATGATCATAACGTCCTTCATGTACTCATTCCACTTATCCACGATGGGGCTTTCTGCCTGCATACGCGCGGCATATTCGATGCCCTTCTCACACTCGTAATAACCAAAAAGCTCGTTGCCCGTGTTCCAGATCGTGTAATTCGAGATGCCTGCCTCCTTGAGAAGCGCAGAAAGCTCGGGCCAGATCTCATTGTGGCGGCGGATGTATTCTTCTTTTTTTCCTTCCAGAAGGAGGGCCTTCCATGCATAGCGTTCCATATTTTTATCTCCTTTTTTGTAAATAATTGTTTATAAAATCAATCTTTTTTATATTCTATATGAAGCAATCGCATATCGCCCTTTTCCATTTTCATATCGATAAAACGATCGTTTACCGTGACGCTCTCACCCGTTAAAAAGTCCGTGGCAAGCATATCACTTTCGGGCAGACAGATGCGGCGATAGCCGCTTTCCTTCGCCCAAAGACCAACGTATTCGCCGCCCGCAAATATCGCATCTCCCATTCGATTATAAAGATGCACACCTGCAAGCAGGGCGATATGGCTGAGAAGCTCGCTCGAAATGGCAAGCGGAAGCGAAAGAACGACGTGGTAATTCTCCTTTTTCTGCCAAAGCACGGCGGCACTTCCATCCTCAAAGCGAGAAATCACATAGCCCTTTTCCTCTTGGAGCGCCGGGGTGGGAAGAACGTTTTGGGGATAAATCTTTTCTTCAAAAACGGCTTTTTGCTCTCTCGTTTCATCCGGCAAGAGCGAAAATTCCGAGAGCGCCTCGCTATGCGCACCGCTATTTCCAAGGAAAAGAAGCGTTTTTCCATCCCGCTTCAGCTTTTTCGAAATTGCGGCGATCTCCGCATCGGAGGGATCGACGGCCGCAAGGAAAATGATCAGCCGATATTTATCTGCGGGAAAATTCGGATGCGCGATATCCGAGAGAAGATAATTATCGTATGGGAAGCCTGCCAGCTCCATCTGATTCAGAAGTTCCCAGGTTGCATAGAGACCTTTTTTTGTATCGAGCGAGGAATATTTATGTCCCTTCTCGTCTACAACGAAGGCAACCTCGGAGGAGAAAAGCTCCTTTTTCTGCTCGGCGAGGAGCGGGATGCTTCGGCGGATAACGGAAAGCATTTCGGGATCGGCAAACCAACCGCCGAACATATCAAACCACCATATTCCAACGCGATTCGTTGCAATGCGCGCGAGCGCCTGCGTTAAGCGATCCACGCTTCCCTTCACCGTTTCGGGACCTTTCCAAACGGCGCTATCGTAATAATCGTTATCCGGCATGGCGTGCGCAAGATTTTTTCCCATGCCCGTGGTGAGGCAGGTGCGGATATCACCCTCGCACATCCAAAGCTTTTTATGCAGTCTTGCGCTTTCCACTGCGGAGGAGAATTGCCAATGTGCGCCGCAATTCGTTGTGGAAAGAAAATCCACATCGGGCGATGCAAGCACCTTGCCGAGCGCGTGCAGGCCCTTGAAATTCTGCGGCATACAGAAAACGTAGCCGTAGAACACGCCTGTGAGTTTTTCGCCACCCGTGTATTCCTTCACGGCGCGGCAGAAATACAGAATCGCATCCGCAACGCTCTCATTATGAAAATCGTAGTAATCCAAAACGGCACGCTCACGGATGGGATCGCGCAGATAGCCATTGTTGCTGTATTGCCGCTCCACGGGATGCGGAAAGGCAATGCTCTCAAAGGAATCGTATTTTTTTCCGTGCGCATAGGAGAGCGCTGAGAGCGTTTGATATCTCGACTTTAGAAATTCGATATAAGCCTTGCGATTGACCTCGCTATAATCATAAAACTGCGGATTATAGCGGCATTGATATGCCCATTCCTCCGTGCCGCCTGCGGCGATATGATAGCCGATGATGCGCTCCGCCCATTCGGATGCGGAAAGATGGTCGATCAAGGCATAGAGCGCAACGGTCATTTCCTCAAGCCAAAGCCGCGAGGCGAAGCACTCTCTTTGCGCCTCGCCACGGCTGTCTCTTGCGACCTCGTCGGGATGAAGCCTTTGCCACCAGATGGGGGGCTCAAGGCAAACGCGCGGAATCACGTACACATTCTCCTCGCCCGTGGGGCAAAGCTCCGAAAGCACGCGATCCACCATGGAAAAATCATACTGCCCGTAACCCTTGAAAAAGTTATCGCACAGGGGGCGCAGACCGCTTTCCATATTGATACCCTCATCTCCCGCATAGATCGGAAACATAAAGAGGCGAACGCCGTTTTTCTTCATATCCTCGAAGTTTTCCTTCAAGGGGGCATAACTCATATAGGCAATGGGCGAGAGCGCCTCGCCACCAACGTCAATAAGGCATTGGCTCCCCTCCCATTTTAACTTACAAACCATAAAAGCTCCAATCTGCCGCCTGCGGCGGCACACAAAACAACTACTATATTCATTATAACTTTATTTTTCTCGGATGTCAATAAAGGAATACTTGATTTTTTCCAAAATATATGGTACAATGAGAAAAAACGGAGGTGCTCCATGACAAACAAGGATATACTTTTCATCGGTATTGCCGGCGGCACAGGTAGCGGAAAAACCACGCTGGCAGAGCACGTTTGCCGCGCCTTCGGCGATGACATTGCCATCATTGCGCACGATAGCTACTATCTCGATCAATCCGAGAAAAGCTATGAAGAGCGCTGCCTCATGAACTACGATCATCCCGACGCATTTGAGACCGAGCTTCTCTGCCGCCACCTGGATGCGCTTTCCAAAGGTGAGAGTATCGAAGTTCCGATCTACGATTACACCGTTCACAACCGCGCGAAGGAAACCCTTCGCGTTGAGCCGCGCCGCGTGGTGGTTCTTGAAGGAATTCTGATCCTTGCAGATGAGAGACTTCGTGATCGGCTGGATCTCAAGATCTTCGTTGACACCGATGCAGACGAGCGCATTCTTCGCCGTATCAAGAGAGACACTGAGGCGAGAGGACGGTCGCTCAGCTCTGTGATCGATCAATATCTCACGACCGTTAAGCCCATGCATGAGGCCTTCGTTGAACCGAACAAAAGATATGCGGACATCATCGTTCCCGGCGGCGGCTCAAACCCCGTGGCGCTGGAGATGATTTTCTCGCATATCCGCCGCTATTTATCGAAATAAAAAAATTGCTATTTGCAAAACGATGCATTCTGAGAGGAACTCTATGAAAACAGAGATCAAACCAAACTTATCCTTGCAAAGAGGAAAGGAAACCGCAAAGGGCATTGCAGGCGACGTTCTTACGGCGGTGATTGCCGGCATCATCGTTGGCTTTGCTTACTTCTTTTTCCAGAACTCGAACGGATTTGCGCCCGGCGGCGTTGGCGGTCTTGCGACGATGACCTACCATTTTCTCGACGGCAATTTTCCCTGGGCCGTGCTGATGCTGCTCTTCAATATTCCGATCTTCGTTCTCGTCAGCATCTTCGTTAACAAAAAGCTCGGTCTTTTCCTGATCCTTTATATGTCCGTGCAGTCCTTCAGCGCAGAGCTGCTTGAGCGACTCGGCGCAAGGCCCTACAGCCTTGCCCATTACGGCGCGGACTTTGAGATCGTTTTTGCCTGCCTTGCAACGGGCATTATCTCCGGCGTTGGCTTCTCGCTCATGCTTCGCCACTTCGGCGCAAGCGGCGGCACGTACGCCATTTCTGCCCTGATCAAGAAGGCGCGCCCCGCAACGAATATTGCCTACGTTTCCTTTTTAATGGATGGCAGCGTTGTGTTTCTTTCCTTCTTCGTTTACGGCATGCGTATCACGCCCGTGATCTGCACGCTCCTGAACCTTTTTGTTGCCAACGTGGTGGTTGACTATGCGCTTTCGGGCGTTAAAAACGGCTATCGCTTCGACATCGTTACCGACCGTCCCGAAGAAATGGCGGCCGAGCTGATGGAAAAGCTTGGGCATGGCGTTACCCGCATTCAGGCGATGGGAATGTATTCACACACGGAAAAATATCTTCTGATCTGCATCATCCGCAAAAAGCAGATCGGCGACATGATGAAGATCATCAAATCCTTCCCCGGCTCGTTTGCAAGCTTCGAAAAGGTGAACGAGGTTTTCGGACGATTCAAAAAATAATATCAACGAGGAAAATACAAGATGGAACGCTTTTTTGAAAAATTTGCGATCGCGCCCGATGCGGTAGCGGCACTTCCCCACTTTGAGGCAGCGAAGAGCCGACTTGCGAAGGAAGGCAATGAGATATTTAACTTCGAAAAATACGGAATTTACACCTATATGGCAAAGGATCTCGCCGCTGTGCGCGATGCGCTCGCGCTTGATGCGGACAATGCACTCTTTGCATATTTTCTGCACGAGGTGCTGAAGAAAAGAGATCGCGATCTCATCAAGGCAATCTGCTCGCCGAGAGCGGACGACAAGGACGAGAAATACGACACGCTTCCCGTTTTCTCCATGCTGGCAGAGATTCCCGCCATGAAGGCAGAGCATGCGCGGCGCGGCATTCCCGCCGACGTCAGCCACGATACCGCCTGCATGTTTGAAAACCAGATGCAGGACTTTATCGATCTCAACCATCATCTCGGCATTCGCGGCTACGTTTTCTGGATGCTGTGCTTCTTAGATCTCAAGATCCTGCGCGTTGGCCGATTCAATCTCGAATACACGACCTTCGGAAATGATTACGAGGTTTTTGATACGGAAAACGGGCTTCTTATTATGCCGACGGCGGGACGCTTCCATCGCTCGGGCCAGATGCTCGGAAGCATCGGATGCGAGGATGAGGAGGGCGCTTTCGATGCGAGCCTCACCGAAACGGAGGATGCCTTTATCGGATACCCCATTGTGAACGGACTTTGCAAAAACGAAAAGATCACGCTGAAAAAGAGCGAGTGCCGCCGCGTTCTTTCCAAGGGCGACAAGGCCATCAGCGTTCACATCCCTTCGGGCGGACCGATGACCGAGGAGGCTTGCCGCACGGATCTTCGCCGCGGCGGCGAGATCATCAAGGAATGCCTGGGTGATTTCAAGGCCTTCTATTGCTGCAGCTGGCTTCTCGATATACAGATCCCCGCGCTTCTCGGCAAGGAAACGAATCTGACGCGCTTCGGCAATCGCTACGAGCGCGCGCCGATCAAGAGCGGTGGCGGCGGCGTTTTTGAATACGTTTTTCTCACCTCAAGCAAAACGCCTCTTGACGAGCTGAAGGCAGAAACCTCATTCGCCAAGACCGTGAAGGCACACTTGATCGCAGGCGGACATATTTACGGTGCGGTTGGCGTTTTCAAGACCGAGGATCTTTACAAGTAATTATACCAAAATTCATAAAAACTCTGCCCTTTGGAGATGGCAGAGTTTTTTATTTTCAAAGCATGGGAAGATCGGGAAGATAATCGAAATGATCGCGCACGGCCTTGGCGGCCGCAACGGTTGGCTGGGTTGGAACAGCATTTTCATCATGCTCATACACAGCAAAGCAAGCAAAGCAACCGAGCATCGGGCCGATCATGCGCAAAATCTTCGCGTGCGTTCCTGCGGCGAGAAAGATAAAAGGAACGGAAAGCTCCTTTTTGAGAAGCGCGGTGATACGGAGGTTTTCCATCTCCTCCTCTTCCGTATTGGCGCCCGCAACGATCTTCACGATATCCGCGCCACGGCGCACCTGCTCTCTTGCGATTTCAAGAACCTTTTCTGCGGGGAGAAAGCGGAAAACGTGCGCCGACATGATGACCTCCTTGCCCATTTTGTGCAGGCGATCGATCAGGGCCATCTGCTTTGCGATGGCTTCTTCGTTATCGGTCATCTGATATTCCTTATCCTCGCAGAAGAAGTCGCCGGGTACGTCGGCAAGCGTGCCGCCCGCTTCCATTGCCATCACAAGCTCTTCGGCGCATTCCTCATAGGTTCTATCGGCATTTTCATTCCAGCGATAGTTGGTTACGTAGATGGGGCGGCCTGCCGTGGCGGCGAAAACGCGGGAGAGCTCCTCCTTCGTTTTATACTGACACTCCATTTTGCAAAGCTGAACGGCGATGGCATCCGCGCCCGCGTAGATGCAGTTTTTTATATTATGGATGGATTCCTTCGGCGTGCGCTTCAAGGTCATTCCCATCACGAAGGGACGGGACGAATTCAAAAAGGAAGGCTTCATAGAAATTTCTCCTTAACGGTGCGGCAGAGTTTCGCGGCCGCAATCAATGAAATGATTCGATCCCGTGATGGCGGCGGCCTTTTCGGAGGTGAGGTACATAATGAAATCAACGACCTCCTGGGTTTCTGCGGCGCGGCCGAGTCCCGTTTTCATGTTCGCCATGGCGGGGCGCGTCATTACCGGGCCGGGCGAAACGCAAACGCAACGGATGTTATGATCGAAGCCAAACTGCGCGATCGACTTGGTGAGTCCCGTCATGATTCCCGCCTTGGCCGAGGGGTATGCCATACCTGCGGGCGAGCCCTCCGCGCCGGTAACCGAGCCGAGGTTGATGATCACGCCGCTATGCTGCTTCACCATCTGGGGACACACGGCGCGCGCGAAATAATACGGACCCTTGAGGTTTACGTCGATACCCCAATCGAAGACCTCGATGGGCGTTTCGGGAAA
>JAZQWS010000158.1:0-6159 GCA_045632465.1 Eubacteriales bacterium | reverse complement strand
TTGCCGATGCTCTCGCGCATCTGCGCACCCGAGGATGCGAGCGGGATTTATACCGAGCTTTGCGAGGATAAGAATTTTCCGATGGGAACCGTATTTCGTTGGGGAGATGCAAAATGAAAAAAACAGAGAGATTGTTTCACGGTGCTCTCGGCTTTGAAAAAATCGAGGGTTACGCTGTAGCAAGAAGATTTTCGGCGGAGCAGATGGCGGCCTTGGCATATTCCGATATCTTTGCGCCGAGAACGCATTGCGCCGCTTCCGTAACGATAGAGCTATGCACGGAGGCAACCGAGATTTCCTTTGCGTATAAATTTTTTGTAGCCACGGGAACGCGGAGCACCTTTGAGGTGTATACCAACGGCGTGCTCACGCATCTGATCGGAGATGAAACGCTTTCGGATGAGGGAAGGATCACGCTTGCGTTTTCGGAAGGGAAGAAGCAAATAGAGATCTATTTGCCGAATTATAAAGAGGTTGGCATCAAGGACTTTCGCGCAAACGCTTTATATCGCGCGATTCCGAAGAGAAAAACCAAGGTGCTTTTTATCGGCGATTCCATCACGCAGGGCGGCGGATCGAAGAGAAGCGCGCAAACTTACGTGAACGTAGTGAAAAGAGCCTTGGGGTATGAAATTATCAATCAGGGCATTGGCGGTTACGTGTTTGAAAAGGATATCGTTGCCGAGATTCCCTTCCTGCCGAATAAGATCATCGTTGCGCTGGGAATCAACAACCACCAATACGATGCATCCGAAAACAGACGGAGAATTTCTGAGTTTTTCGAGGCTCTTTGCGGTCTGTATAAGGATATCAAAATCCTTGTGCTTTTGCCGATCTATTGCGCAAATCCGAACATCGAGATGCTGGACGAACGGGTGAAAACGATTAAGGCTCTCATTTCGGAAATCGCGGCGGCGTATCCGGGCGTTCAGGTGATCGATGCCGATGATATGGTTCCGCATTTTGCGGACTATTACATGGAGGATATGGTGCATCCGAATGCCTTGGGCATGGAGCTTTACGGGCAGAATCTTGCGAAGGCGATTAAAAAAATCAAGTTTTAAGGAGTACTCTTATGAAGGCGGCAATCGTTCAGGATAAAAAAATGGTGATCACCGAGGTTTCCGAGCCCGTGATGGGCGCAGGAGACGTTCTGGTTGAAATTCACGCGGCGGCATTGAATCGCGCGGATCTTTTGCAGAAGCAGGGAACTTATCCTTCTCCTGCGGGCTGGCCGCAGTGGCCCGGCCTTGAGCTTGCGGGTATCGTTCTGGATATGGGCGCGGAGGCGAAGGAAAAGAGCGGCTTCAAGATCGGAGATGCGGTTTGCGCTTTGGTTGGCGGCGGCGCATACGCCGAGAAGATCGCCATTCCTTACGGACTTCTGATGCCTGTGCCGAAGGGGCTTTCGCTTGCGGAGGCATCGGCGCTTCCCGAGGCTTATGCCACGAGCTATCTGAATCTCTTCTACGAGGGACATTTGGAAAAGGGGCAGGTTTTGTACGTGGCCGCAGGTGCGAGCGGACTTGCATCTGCCGCGATCCCGATGGGCAAGGCTGCAGGGGCATACGTTGTCACCAGCGTGCAGACCGCGGCGCAGGCCGAAAAGATCAAGGATCTCGGCGCGGATGTTATCATCGTGCAGGAGCAGGAGAGCATACCCTCCGTTTTTGAAAAATTGGAGAAGGAGGGACGCCCTGTGAACGTTTGCATGGACTGCCTCTCGGGCGAGGATCTCGGCGCGGCGATGCCTTATATGGCGCGCGGCGGCTATTGGATCGTGATCTCCACGCTGGCGGGCATCGAAACGCAGGTGAAGCTCCGCCCGCTTCTGACGAAAGGATTGCATCTTGTCGGTAGTATGCTTCGCAACCGCACCAACGCGCATAAGCATGAAATTCTTTCTTCGCTCGTGCGGGATATGTGGCCGCATCTGGAGAGCGGCGCGATCAAGCCCTCGATCTATAAGGTGCTTCCCTTCGCCGAGGTAAACGAGGCGCAGGCGATCTTAGAGCGCTTTGAAAACACGGGAAAGGTGGTTATGGCGGTAAAATGAAAAAGCTTTCGGAGCTGAAAGCTCCTGCCATTGCAGGAGTGGTAAGAGAAAAAACGGCGCGCGAGGCAATCGCGCAGATCAAAAATTGCTATCTGCACGGTGCTGAAATGATCGATCTGCATCTTTCCTGCCTGGAGGATCAGAGCGAGACGGGCATCCGGTCTATCATCGAAAAATCCCCTCTGCCCGTATTGGCGCTCAACTATGCGAGCGCATACGACTGGTCGCCCATTTCTTACACCGAGGAGGAGCGAGAGGAGCTCTTCCTTCGCGCGATCCGCGCGGGCGCGGCCGGCGTGGATATTCAGGGCTACACCTTTGATCCCCGATCCAAGTCGGGATTTTACGGCGAGGACAAATATTCCTTTACGAAGGGAAGCCCCAAAGAGATTGTCACCGATTCTGCGGTGATCGAAAGACAGCGCGCTTTTATCGAAAAGGTACATGCGCTGGGCGGCGAGGTGCTTCTTTCCTGCCATCCCGGCATTCCGATGAAGCGTGAGCAGGTGGTGGAGCTGGCGCTCTTCCTTGAAAAGAGAAATCCCGATATTATCAAGATCGTTACGATCGCAAACAGCATGGAGGATATGCTTGAATCCCTGCACGCGATGGTGGAGCTGAAAAAGACGGTGAAAACCCCGATCAGCTATCACTCGGCCGGAAAATTCGGCGGCCTTTCGCGCGTGATCTGCCCTGCTCTTGGCGGTCAGATCGCCTTCTGCGTGGATCGCTTCTCGGAGAGCAGCACGTTTGAGCAGTTGGAGCTTGCGAGCGCAAAGCAAACAATTGAAAATCTGGAGAAACTATTATGAGTGAAATCAAAAACAAGGTTGCGATGGTAACGGGCGCGGGCGCAAATATCGGGCGCGAGATCGCGCTTTCCTTTGCAAAAAAAGGAACCGCCGTGATCGTTTGTGATTATAAAGAAGAGAACGCCAAGGCTGTTGCAAAAGAGATCGAGGCGATGGGCGGCGAGGCGATGGTTGCCGTTTGTGACGTGCGCGACAGAGAGAAGATCTTTGCTTACGCGAAGGAGGCGATCGCTCGCTTCGGGCGCATCGACGTGCTTGTCAACAATGCCGGCGGCAGCTCGGGCCTTCTCGGCAAGCTTACGCGGTTTGTGGATGCCGAGCAGGAAACGCTGGATTTCGTAATTGACACCAATCTCAAGGGCGCAATGCATTGCGCGCAGGCGGTGCTTCCCTCGATGATCGAAAATAAGTACGGAAAAATTATCAATATTTCCTCGATTGCGGCGCTTGTCGGACTTTTTGACCGCGTAGATTACGCGGCCGCCAAGGCGGCGATGATCGGCATGGCGAAGGCTTTGGCTATGGAGGTTGGATGCTACAACATCTGCGTCAACTGCGTTTCACCCGGCGCGATCGAGAGAGGCGGCGTGCCCATGGAGCATATGACCTATATGGGTGAAAACGGACACGGCGGCCGGCCGAAGGACATCGCGGATGCGGTGCTTTTCCTTGCTGAGCAGGATTATATAACGGGAGAAAACCTTGTGGTGGACGGCGGCCGCACCCTTGGTCCGAGACATATATGAGTACCTTCAAGAGTCTTTTGAAAAAGCAGAAAACGCTTCTGCTTGCCCTGCTCGTTATGCTCCTTTGGGGCTCGCTTTTTCCGATGGTGAAGCTCGGATTTTCTGCCTTTTCGGTGGTTAGCACGGGGGATATCCTTTTTTTTGCGGGGCTTCGCTTTGCTATTTGCGGCGCGGTGATCGCGGCGTTTGCGCTGGTGCGCGATAAAAAAAGCTTTGCGCCCGTGCGCGGCTCGATTGTGCCTCTGCTTCTTTCCGGTCTTTTTGCCATCGTTTTGCACTATGCCTGCACCTACACGGGTCTGAGCCTCACGGAAAGCGGAAAAACCGCGATTTTGAAGCAGGTTGCCGCGCTGATTTACGTGCTTATCTCTCCGCTCTTTTTCCGCTCGGATCGGCTGACGGTGGGAAAGATCGCGGGTGCGCTTCTCGGCTTTCTCGGCGTGATTGCCATGAACTTCACAGGGGGGCGGATCGTTTTTGGCCTTGGAGAGGTTTTGATTCTGCTTGCCTCGGTTTGCACCGTTGCTTCCGGTGTGATCTCCAAGCATCTCTTTAAAAAAGTGAATCCCATCACGGCAACGGGATGCTCACAATTCTTTGGCGGCGCGCTTCTTTTGATTGTCGGAATTGTAATGGGTGGTGGCATTGAGATCAAAAAATATGCCGCAATTCCAATATTTATTTACATTTTGGCGGCTTCTATCGTTTCGTATTGCCTTTGGTATACGATTTTGAAGGATGGATCGCTCTCCTCGCTCTTCATTATAAAGTTTGCAGAGCCGCTTTTCTCCTGCCTTCTCAGCGCGATGATTTTAGGGGAAAATATCTGGGACGTGCGCTATCTGATCGCATTCCTTTTGATTGGTCTCGGTATCACGGTGGCGCAGGGAATTCATCCATTCAAAAAACATTAAATAAAAAAATAAAAAATCCTATTGCAAAAGATAGGATTTTTTATTATAATATAAGAGGAAGGGGGCGAGAAAATGAAAAAAAACGAAGCACGCCTGCGCGCAATTTATGAGAATCCAACGCTTTCGGAGGGAATCGCTGTTTTTTCAATTTTTATATCGCTGATTTCCGTGTATGCTCTGGGCTATATGATGACGCTGAGTCTTTTGAAATCCATCGAGCAATCGATTCGCCTGGCATTGATGCTTGGTGTTCCGTTTCTGCTCGTTTCGCTCGTTCGCACGTTGATCCGTGCGCCGAGGCCCTACGAGGTGTATACGTTTTATGAGAGAAAGCCGCATCGCTGTGTTGGCAAGAGCTTTCCGAGCCGCCATTCCTTTTCGGCCTTTGCCATTGCGGTGGCTATGCTTTTCTTCAACGTGACGTTTGCATTTTTGCTTTTGGCGCTTGCCATCGTTCTTTGCGTTTGCCGCTATCTTCTCGGTATCCATTTTCTGAGAGATCTGATCGCGGGGGCGCTGATCGGCATTTGCACGTCGATGCTCGGCCTCTGGATTCTTCTTTGATTGCATAGAAAAGCCACGGCGCGAAACAATATGATTATAACATAGTGGAGGGAATTTTGATATGAAGGTAACTTGGCTTTCGGGCGCATCGCTTCTTTTTGAGGGCGAGCGTGCTCGCATTTTGGTGGATCCCGTTTCGGTGGATGCAGAGGCAGACGTGATCTTGATCACGAGAAATCAGGCGGATCATTTCTGCGCAAAAACGCTTGCATCCTTGCTGGAAAAGAATCCCGAGGCCGTTCTGCTTGTATCCCGCAGTGCCTATGCCGCGCTCGGCGATCTTGCGGAGAAATATAATGCCGTTCTGCTTTCCCCCCATTCGGTTTGGAGCGAGAAGGGAATCACCTTCTATGCCGTACGTGCGGAAAACGCAGATCCGCTTTCTGCAGGCTTTATCCTGGACGATGCAAATAAGACCTACTACGTCAGCGGCGACACGCTTTATAACTACGAGGTGCTGGACGATGTTCTGGAGCTCGTGGAGGATGGCGTGAACTACGCTTTCCTTCCGATCAACGGCCGCGGCGGCGCGATGAATGCAAAGGATGCCGCGGATTTTGCCTATGAGCTGGGCGCAGAATACGCGATCCCGCTCTATTACGGCAGCCGCCCCGGCGATCCCGATGCCTTTGATTTTGAAGAAGGAAAAAAGCTTCTCGCGGTAAATGAGCCTACGGAGCTTTAATAAAAAAAGAGGTGCTGTTGCACCTCTTTTTTTATGGGAATCACTTCGTATCAAACTCAAAAATCTCGTCCATGAAGGTTGGCTCGTAGCCATGCTCCTTGCACCATTTTGCGCTCGTGTCGAGCTTTTCGAAGTAGTTTGGCTGGTGGAGGAAAAATTCCTCATAGAAATACTGCTCGTGCAGGCAGATCTCCTTGAAGAGGTAGGCGGGCGTATCGATCTCTTGCTTGTCAAACTGCGAGCCGATCTGCTCGGGGGTGATGTGCTGGATGCCGCCGTTGTACTTGAAATGGATGATATCCTCCTCCTTATCGTACCAGAGGCCGAATTTGCGCAGGATCTCGCATTTTTCGGAATCGAGATACATGCGGATATCGACACC
>JAZQWS010000157.1:0-11954 GCA_045632465.1 Eubacteriales bacterium | reverse complement strand
TTTACTGCAACGCCTGCGGTATTTTATTCTTTTAAGGGATCAAAAATCCGAATTCATCGGGAACGTCGGTATATTTTCCGAGGGTTTGGACGGGATCCTCGGAGCTGATCCACTTTTTGCCGCCGACAGTGATACGGAGCTTGATCGCGGTTTCGCGATTCCATTTTTCCATGGGAACGGAGGTATAAACGCGGTACTGCACCGTGCCATCCTCCCTCTCCTCGCGCTCGAGGCGATGCTTTTCAAGCTCGGCCTTGATGCTATCGCCATAGAGCGATTGATGCGAGGTTGCATTGGAGGCAAGGCCGATGCCGGGGGGATAAGCCTCCACGCTCTCGCCGTGCGACGGGATGGGGCGCTCGCTGACAACGATGCCGCATTCGGGCATGAAGAGATCGAATTCATAATCAAGGGTGACGTTTTCGCCAAGGGGGCAAACCACGGTGGCGAGGACGCCGTCCTCCGTTTTTTCTACGGAGAAGGAGCGCTTTTCATCCAAAGCGACCACGCCCGATCCGAGGCGATACGCGTTTTCTCCCTCGGCATAATAATATCCGATGGGGGCTTTGCCCTCGGCAATGCGCTTTTCCACGATGGGAAATTCCTCGGCGAGGAGAGATTTGAGCCATTCGATACGATCCTCCATCTTTTCGGGGAAAAACTTGAAGCCCTCGGCCTCCGAATGATAGCCAAGGCGACTATCCATGCCACAGAGAACACACATCTTTTTGGAATTCTCGATTTCCGAAAGCACGATCTCGCGCATAGCGGCAAGATTTGCCCTTGCATCTCCCTCTCCCTTGCCGAGCGCGGCGCGCAGGCGATAGAAGCGGAGGATATTGAGTCCCGACGAGAAGAGAATGCCAAGGGCGCGTGCAAGCGTTGAAAACTCCTCGGCTTCGGGAATGGGAAGCAGAGCGAGCCCTTCCTTCCAATGCGCGGAGATGGTTTCGGAAAGCGTGATCGCTTCATCCAGCGTGTGGCCACGGAAAAGGCATTCGCCGATGCGATCACCGTCCGGGACATCGGGCAAGAGCCAAGTGCGGGAAAGCGGATTATTTTTCGGGAGAAGCTGAAGCTTCCAAACAACGCCGTCGTGCATCGGGCCGTAATAGTTAAACATTACGTTGGTGGGATAATTTTTATAGCCTGCCTCAAAGGCATTCCATGCGGCAACCACGCCTTCGGCGCGACTCTCACCGTACATTCTTGCGGCAAATTCGCGCAGGAAGGCTTCCTTGCTCTCAAAGGAATCAAGGAAGGAGAGCGCCCCCGAGGCACGGCTCATCTGCGAGGGATAGTTTCCGAAGTACCAGCACTCCATAATGCCCGTGGTTCCGAGCTCGCGCGCGATTTTATACTTATCGTAGAGAATACCGGGAGCAGGGATATACGGCACGGTTGCAAGCTCATGGGAATTGCAGACCTGCATTTTCGCCCACATTTCGCATCCGCGCTTTTTTGCCTCCTCGGCGGTGATCTTAAACTTATCGCAAGGGCCAACGTAGGAAAGCCAATAGTCCCAGGCGATGCGTGGCTTTCCGAGCTGCATATTGATGCCGCCGTCCTCAAAATTCTGCATGAGGCGCACATCGAGAGGGGCTTTCTGCACGTATTCGCGCACGCTCTCCTCCGTCCAATAACGGTGGCTATACGTCCAGCTGATAAACTCGGCATCCGTGCCTGCGCGGCGGATTCCCTCCTTGATAAGGTTCACGCCAAAGGCAAGGTTTTCTCCACGGCTGAATTTCGAGCAACGCGGACAGGTAACGTAGGTGGAAACGGAGGGGCAGGTGGTGGTTCTCTCCCCTGCGGTGATGCTGATATAGCCGCCGAGATCCGGAACGGTGCGGAAGAGCTTTTCCACCGCGCCGATCACATAATTCTGCGCGGCCTCGGTGCGCATACAAATGGGATACCCACCGTTTGATACTCCGCCTCCCAGAAATTCGGGATGCGTGGCAGCCTCCTCGGGCTTTAATCCATGGGGCTCGATGGCGAAGATAAACACCTTTACGCCGTAGCGCGCGCAACGCGCCACAACTCTCTGAAGCTTTGCGATGCGGCGCGCAACCTCTTCCTTATTCTGCTCAAACTGCGGCATATCGATAAGGGCGCGGAAGCTCGTATAGATCCAAAGTCCGTTCGTTCCGTTATGCGCAAGGCGATTCAGATACGCATCCGGATAATACTCCACGTCATCCAGAAGCTCGTCTCCAAACTTCGGGGCGCGGTTGGTTGGGCTGAAAAATCCGCGCGTCATGCGCGTTTTGATATAGGGCTTTCTTTCCACCTCTCCGAGGGGAAGATACGCGCCCTCACGCTTCGTCATTTCCTCTTCAAGATAAACGAGCGCACGGCGGACGCCCTCGGTTTCCTCTGCGGTGATAACGGCCTCGCTCTCCGAAACGGAAAGGCGGAAGCTTTCCTTTCCCGCCACGATTCCCTTCTCGATGATGATCGGATAGCGATCGCCGCCGATCTCCGTTACGGCAAGAAAGGCGGCAAAATCCGCATATGCGCTTTCAAGCAGCTCCCGACCTTCGGGAAAGACTTCCTTGATATAAATTCCCATAGCCGAGATCTCGGTCTCCCGCGCTTTCTTGCGCGAGCCGAAGCCGAGCGGCGCGCGTGCATGCACAGGACTTGAAAGATCGGCAACGAAGCCCGGCGCGGGCTGACGGCTGAAAAACGGATCAATACGCATTATATTTTCTCCTTGCTTTTTTTCGTTTTATGCTTTCACGATTTTTTCGGCGCTACCCTCGCGGATATACGTCGCGGGCGATTTGCCAACAATTTTTTTGAAGACCTTGGAAAAATAGCAGGCGTTCATAAATCCGCAGGCGGAGGAAAGCTCTGCCACCGACGTGACGTTTTCGCTAATCAGGCGGAGCGCCAAGCGGATGCGAAGATCGTTGAGATAATCCGTGAATTTAATTCCCGTTTTCTCACGGAAGAGATAGGAAAAATATTTTTCGCTGTAAAAGAAAATCCCCGCCACCATACGAAGGCTCATTTCCGGATTCGAAAGATTTTCCTGAATATAATTTTTAATGGTGGCGAAGCTTCGCTCATCCGCTCCGTCCTCCGATACAGAGAGATACGAGAGCGTGTGCATCAGGACGGATTCCGTGATATAGAGCGCATTTCTTTGCTGCACGCGGCGGATGGATTTCATCCAGAAATCCAAAAGATGCGCCTGCGAGGGGAACATCGTGATCGGATTTTCCGCGCCGATCTGAGAAAGGATCGGAGCAACCCCCACGCCGCTGAAGGATATATATAAATAGGTAAGCTCGAATTTCGTTTCTACGATTTCATGCATCTGCCAAGGATGCACCAGCACGAGCGAGCCCGGAAACACGGGATAGGTCTTTCCTTCCATACGGATCTCACCCTCGCCACAGGCGAAGAGATAGAGATAATAATGCGGATAAAAAAACGGCTGCTTGAGCTTTTTTAATTCCATTTCGTAAACAAAATAATTGAAATCTATGCCACTCACAGGGGATGCGGCCTGAACCTGCGTGCAAATATCGCGCATGAGGATTCTCCTTTTTCTGACTTTGCGCTTTTATGATACCATCAATTTGACCAAAAGGCAATAGAATATGGAAATTTTTCTTATATTTCGGGAATTTTTATCTATACAGAAACAAAAAACTGTGCTATAATAGAAAAAAACATGATGGAGAAAACAAAATGGGCTATCTTTTGATCATCGTCTTTACGCTCTTAAACCTCAGCGAAAGCGTTTTCGTTCGCACGTATGCAAAAAAGCACGGAAGCGGCGGCATGCTGATGAACGCGATCGTTGCTCTCTTCGCAACCCTTTTCTTCGTGATTACGGATTCCGACGGATTCCATGCGCCGACGGAGATGCTCCCGCTCGCGATCCTCAACGCATTTCTATTCGGTGCGGGCTTTTACTGCACCTTTGCCGCTTACAAATGCGGCCCCTACGGATTGACGCGCCTGATCGGAAACTTTGCCCTTCTCTTCACGATCTTCTACGGCATTTTCTTCTTAAACGAGCAGCCTAAGATCGTTACCTACATCGGCATCGTTTTGATCTTTGCCGCAATGGTGCTGATCAACTATAAGAAAAAGGGCGAGGATGAGAAGGGCGTTTCGCTCAAATGGTTCGTTCTCGTTATGATCTCTCTCGTGGCTAACGGACTTATCGGCGTTTTCACAAAAGCGCAGCAGCTCCGCTTTGGGGGCACTTGCGATTCCGAGTTTCAGATCATTTCGATCGGCGGCTCCTTCATCCTCCTTGCAATCATCGGACTGATCCTCGACAGAGATAAGCTCCCCTATTTCATAAAGCACGGAGCGGTTTACGGCATTGGCGCAGGTATTTGCAACGGAGCAAAGAATTTCCTCACCCTCGTGATCTACACGCTTCTTCCCCTCTCGATCATTGCACCGATGAAGACGGGACTTGGCATGATCGCAACCTTTGTGCTGGCGCTCCTGATCTACAAGGAAAGATATACGAAAAAGCAGATCATCGGCGTTATCCTCGGCGTTGCCGCCGTTATCCTCTTGGCATTTTAATTAAATTATGTAAACCTTTCTTCACATAAGGAGTTTTTTATGTTTAGAATCAATCTTTTAAGCACAAATGAAACGATCATGTTTGCGGCGCACGAGCTGCGAAAATATCTGCGCATGATGATGCCCGAATGCGGCGACATCAAGATCGGGTACGATCCGGATGCAAAGGACGGCTTCCGCCTCGGTCTTATGCAGGATCTCGGGCTTGACTGCTCGGACGTGAAGGACACCGAGCTTGACGACATTCTTTATATCGATACGGACGAGGAGGGCGGCATCATTGCGGGCGATAACCCCCGCTCGGTGCTTCTCGCCGTTTACGAATTTTTCCGTCAGAACGGCTGCCGCTGGCTGATGCCCGGCCCGGACGGAGAATACATTCCTCTTGAAAACATCAAGCCCGTGAAATACCGCTTCGCTCCCTCCTGCCGCTATCGCGGCTGGGGCACGGCAACCGCGCACGAGCAGGGGCAGATGATGGAATACGTTGACTTCACGCCGAAGATCGGCATGAACCTTGCGCTGATCGAATTCGTTATCCCGCATCAATACTGGAACGACTATTACCGCCACAAATACAATGAAGAGAGCATGCCGCCCGAGGATGTGACGGCAGACAACGTTTTGCAATGGAAAAGACAGCTGGAGGCAGAGATCAATCTGCGCGGCCTGCAATTCCATGACGTTGGCCACGGCTTTATTCTCGACGCCTTCGGCGTTCCGAAGGACGATGCGCCCGCAGGCTCGGAACGCGTGCGCGACATGGTGATCCCGCCCGAGAATTTCAAATATACGGCTCAGCTTGCCGAGCAGGGCGGAAAGCGCGGCATTTGCCGCGGATCGGGCTGGTATACCCAATTCTGCATGTCTAATCCCGAGGCGAGAACGCTTTTTGCCGATAGCGTGATCCGCTATGCAAGAAAGCATCAGAACGTGGATTTTCTGCACGTTTGGCTGGCGGACGGCTCGTTTAACCACTGCGAATGCGAGGAATGCCAAAAGAAAAAGCCCGCCGATTGGTACATCATGGCGATGAACGAGATCGACGAAAGGCTGACGGCGGAGGGACTTTCCACGCGCATCGTATTCATTGCCTACACCGACACGATGTGGGCGCCCGATACAGAGAGAATCAAGAATCCCGCGCGCTTCTCGCTCTGCTTTGCTCCCATCACGCGCACCTATTCACGCACGCTTCGCCCCGATTATATGCCGAGGGCTACCACCGTTCCCTACGTTCGCAACAAAAACCAGGCGAACCGCCCGAAGGATATTGATGAGCACTTCGCTTATCTTGCAGATTGGAAGCAGGTCTTCGGCGGCTCGATCATCGGCTTTGAATACCATTCCTGGTCTGCCCACGTGCCGGATATCAGCGGACTTCAGCTTGCACGCCGCGTGAACGAGGACGTGAAGGTTTACAAAAATTTCGACGTGGACGGCTTGATCCAGGATGGCTCACAGCGCCATTTCTTCCCGCACGGTATGGTGGTTTACTCCTACGCAAGAACGATGTTTGACACCTCGCTCGACTACGACGCGATCGAGGAGGACTATTTCAAGGTTGCATACGGCAAGTGCTACAAGGACGTTAAGCGCATTCTTGACGCGATGGCAGAGGCTGTTCCCTACGGATACACCTCGCGCACGGATGCCGGCCGCCGCCAGAACTACTACTACGATCCGAAGATGCGCCCTCGCCTTGATTCCGTGCAGGGTCTCGTTGCCGAAATGCGCGCGCTGATCAAGGAAAACTACACCTCTCCGACCAGAATCCAGACCACCTCAATCCGTCTTCTCGAGCTTTATATGGATCTTGTGGAGGCGATTGCAAAGGCCTTTGCGCATAAGTGCATCGGAGAAGATGACGAGGCACTGGCTTGCTTTGAGGCGATCCGCCTAGAGCTTGGCAAAAAGGAAGCAGGTCTCGTTCGCTACTACGACCACTTCCACTTTATGAGCACCTTTATCCATTCCTTCTGGCAAGGAACAAAAACAACCGAGGCAAACAAGAGCGCAACAACGAGCGAGCTTATGTATGCCGATGGAACAGTTTAAAAATCAACAGAAAGCGAGATAATGTAAATAATTATGAGCAAAATAGAGAAAATTCGCCTCGGCGTTATCGGCCTTGGGCGCGGACTTCAATCCGTTTTAGACATTATTATTGATGACGACGTTGAGCTTGTTGCTATCTGCGACAAGAATCCCGAGATGGTGGAAAAGGCGAAAGAAAAGCTCAAGACGGAATTCGGCATTGAGGAAATTGCCACCTATCTTGACTTCGAGGAATTCCTTACGGCGGACACCAACACCGTTGTGATCGCGACGGATGCCGTGATGCACGTTCCCTTCGTTACCAAAGCCTTGGATGCAGGCAAAAACGTTCTCTCTGAGATTCCCGCCGTGAATTCGCTGGAGGAGGCGAAGGCACTGAAAAAGGCCGTTTCCGCGCATCCCGACCTCAAATATATGTGCGGTGAAAACGATTGCTTCCTCGGCTATATCGAGGCTTGGAAAAGAATGTACGAGGAAGGAAAATTCGGCGACATCGTTTACGCCGAGGGCGAATATCTGCACACGCAGGACTACCGTGCCTACAAGGCGGAGGATTACAAGGAGGGACATTGGCGCACCTACAATCCCGCCATCAAATACTGCACGCACGATCTCGGCCCTCTGCTCTACATCACGAACGATCGCCCCGTTTCGGTTTCCTGCATGGTGCCTGATGCGCTCTACAACCCCTACAAGAAAGATCCTTGCGTGCAAAACGCCGTGATGCTCGTGAAAACCGCGAAGGGCGCTGTGATCCGCATCTGGATCTGCTTTGGCGCATACGTTGGCTACACGCACAACTACGCAATGTACGGCACGCGCGGCATGATCGAGGTGGACAAGAGCAAGAGCCGCACCGAGGCGCATTGCAAGGCGAGATTCTCGGATATGCCCGAATCCTTCGGCGGCGAAAAGATCGACATTCCGATCACGGTTTCCTCCTTCCAGGACGGAAAGGGAAAATCACATCTCGGTATCGACCGCAAGATGATGCGCGCCTTCTTTGAATCCATTAAAAACGATACGAAGCCTCCGATCGACGTGGATCTCGGCATTCGCATGGCGCTGGCAGGTATCTTGGCACACGAATCCTATCTGCAGGGCGGCTCGGCCGTTTCGATTCCCGATCCCGAGGATTTTGAATAAATCACAAGCGCGAGGATGCCTCTTCAACGGCATCCTCGCTTTATTTTTATTTAATTTGCGCGCGGGCATTGCATTTTCTCAAAACCTGTGTTACAATGAGATAAAAACAAAGGAGGGCGGCGGGATGCTGCAGAATCTTCACACACATTCCACGTTTTGCGACGGAAAGAACACGCCCGAGGAAATCCTTCTTGCGGCAATCGATAAAAAATTTGACTCGATCGGCTTTTCCGGCCACGCCTACACGCCCTACGATCTGCGCTACTGCATGAAGGACACGGAGGGCTACGAAAAGGAAATTCTTCGCCTCAAAGAAAAATACGAAAAAGAGATCCGCGTTTTTCTCGGCACGGAGGAGGATGCCTTTGCGCCCGTGCGCAGAGAAAGATACGATTATATCATCGGCTCTTGCCACTATCTTTTTCACGAGGGAGAGTATCTTCCGATCGACTCCTCGCCCGAGCATTTTGACCGATGCCTTGCGGCCTGCGGCGAGGATCTTGCGCTCCTTGCCGAGCGATACTACGGCGCTTTTTGCGGCTATATCAGAGAGAGGCGACCGGATATTATCGGGCATTTTGATCTGATCACAAAATACGATGAGCTTGGGAAGCACTCGCTTCTTGCGGATGCGCGCTACCGCGCAGTGGCGGAGAAATATCTCCTTGAAGCGGCAAATGCAAAATGCATCTTCGAGGTGAACACCGGGGCGATCTCGCGAGGGCTTCGCACCGCGCCCTACCCCTCTGCGCATCTTCTGCACATCCTGAAAAAAGAAAACACCGCCATCACGCTGACGGCAGACAGCCATAAGGCGGATACACTTGACAGTGCCTTTGCCGAGGCGCGCCGCTATCTTTACGATCTCGGCTTCCGATCGCTTTATATGCTGACAAGCGAAGGCTTTACCGAAACACCGATCCGATTCTGAAAGGAAAGAAAAAAATGAAAATCGCAACGTCTACAGGAGATTTTGGCTACTACGTCGAAACCGTTCCCGAAAAGGTTTCACTCTTTGGAGACACGAAATTCAAATACATTAACTTAGAGCAAACGGGAAGCGCGCCGCATTTCTTTGCGGAAAATGAGGACGAAACGAAGCGCTTTGCCGAGGCTTGCGCCGATGCGGCCGAGAAGGCAGGCGTTTCTTACGTTGTTTCGCACGCGCCATGCCTGCATTTTGCACATCCGGAGGCCTTGACCGACCGTGAGAATGCGAAATATCTCAGCGAGGTGCGCGCCATCCGCCGCTCGATCGAGGTTTGCCATATGCTTGGCATTCCGCGCATCGTGGTTCATTCCTGCACTCACGATTCCTTTGACCGCGAAACGTTTCTGCGCTATAACAAGATGTTTTACGGCGAGTTTCTTCCGCTTGCGGAAAAATACGGCATCACCTTGATGACCGAAAACTGGGACAATGCAAAAACCTTCTGCTCCACGGCAAAGGATCTTTGCGATCTGATGGATGCCGTTGACCATCCGCTTCTTTGCGCCTGCTGGGACACGGCGCACGGCAATATTGACAAGGTGGCGCGCGGGATCGGGCAATACGAAAACATTCTCACCCTCGGCAATCGACTCAAGGGGCTTCACATTTCGGACAACTTCGGTGACGTGCATCACCACTCCTGGCCCTTTGCGGGCATCATCAATTTCGATGCGATCCTGCAGGGACTTACGGACGTGAAATACGACGGATATTTCACCTTCGAGGCATCTTACACGCTTTTGCATCACAAGAATATTCCCTACCACAGACAAAGCTTCATGCACGAGGGAAAGGAGATCAAGACACTTCTCGATCCCTCGATCCGCTTAAAGCAAAAGGCCGTGGATCTGCTTTACGACATTGGCGAATACATCCTGCAAAGCTACGGTCTTTTCGAAGAATGATCCCCAAAAAAGGAACACAGATGAAAGAAACAAAAGAATTTCTCGGCACAGAGCCGATCGGCAAGCTTCTTCTCAAGCTTGCAATACCGACGGTTCTTTCCCAAGTGATCAATATGCTTTATAACGTTGTGGACCGCATTTATATCGGACACATCGCAGGCATTGGCGATCTGGCGCTCACCGGCGTTGGCATTTGCATGCCGCTGATCATGATCGTTTCAGCCTTTGCTTTTCTGGCAAGCGCGGGCGGCGCGCCCCGTGCCTCCATCTTTCTCGGCGAGGGAAAGCGCGAGGAGGCCGAAAAAACGCTTGGCAACTGTTTTGCTTTTCAGATTCTGATCTCTGCTCTGCTGACGGCGCTTCTCCTTCTTTTCTCCAAGGATCTGCTTTTATCCTTCGGCGGAAGCGAAAGCACGATCGGCTACGCGACGGATTATATGCGTATCTACGCGCTCGGAACGGTATTCGTTCAGCTGACGCTCGGAATGAATGCCTATATCACGGCGCAGGGCTTTGCAGGCTACGGTATGATTTCCGTTCTGATCGGCGCGGGGCTGAACATCCTTTTAGACCCGATTTTCATTTTCGCGCTGGATATGGGTGTGCGCGGCGCGGCACTTGCAACCGTGATTTCACAAGCGGCGGCCTGCGGCTTCGTTCTCTCCTTCCTGCTTGGCAAAAAAAGCGGGCTCCGCATCCAAAAGAAGAATCTTGTTCCGGAGGCAAAAATTCTGCTTCCCTGCCTGGCGCTCGGTCTTTCTCCCTTCGTGATGCAATCGAGCGAGAGCATCGTTGCCGTTTGCTTCAACACCTCCTTGCAAAGCTACGGCGGCGACATTGCCGTTGGCGCGATGACGATTCTCACGAGCGTGATGCAATTCGCGCTCCTGCCCTTGCAGGGGCTTGCGCAGGGGGCGCAACCGATCACAAGCTACAACTATGGCGCAAAAAATCCTGAGCGCGTTCGAAAATCCGTTTCTCTTCTGATTTCCATCAGCCTCGCTTATTCCTTCCTTCTTTGGGGCGCCATCATGCTCTTTCCGCGTGCGTTTGCCTCGATGTTTGCAACCGAGGGAGCGCTACTCGATTTCACGGCGGGTGCGCTTCGCATTTACTGCGCGGTTCTTTGCATCTTCGGACTGCAAACCGCCTGCCAAATGACCTTTCTCGCGCTCGGACGCGCCAAGGAATCCATTTTGGTTGCCGTAGTGCGCAAGTTCGTTTTGCTTCTGCCGCTCATTTATATCGTCCCTCTCTTCACAGAGAGCAAGGTGATGGGGGTATATCTCGCAGAGCCGATCTGCGACTTTTTGGCCGTTACCTTCACGGTGATCACTTTTCGTTATCATTTCAAAAAGGCACTTGCAAAAATCAAAAAAGCGGACTGATTTGCTTTGCGAAGATCGGCTCGGGCGGCGCATTTAACTGCAAGCTGACCGCTCCGCTTTCCGACATCCAGGCAAATTACGAAAAGCTTTTCATCACATACGATGCCTATAAAGGAGAATAAAATGGAATTTCAAATCGACCACGACATTCACATTCATTCGCAAATTTCCTCCTGCTCCCGCCATCCCGAGCAGACGAATGAGAATATTCTCGCCTACGCGAAGAAAAACGGACTCAAAACCATTTGCCTGACCGACCATTACTGGGATGAGCGCATTGCCGGCCCGAGCGGATGGTATGCAAATCAGAACACCGCGCACATCAAAGAAGCGCTTCCTCTGCCGCAGGCGGAGGGGATTCGTTTCCTTTTCGGATGCGAGACCGAGATGCGCGCGGACATGACGATCGGAATTTCGAAGGAACGCTTCGACGAGCTTGACTTTGTGATCATTCCGACCACGCATATGCACATGAAGGAATTCACCGTGCCGCAGGAATACGCGGGAAAGGCGGATATGCTTGCAAAGCTTTGGATTGACAAGCTGGAAGCGCTTCTTTCGATGGATCTGCCCTTCGAAAAGATCGGCATTGCGCACCTTGCCTGCTACCTGATTGGCGGCGGAGAGGATGCGCTCTATCAGAATACGCTTGCGGCCTTGAAGGACGAGGATCTTAGAAGAGTTTTCGCGCTGGCCGCGAAAAAGGGCGTTGGCATTGAGATCAATCAAGGTGATTTCACCTTCAAGCACGGGGCAAAGGAAGATATTCTCCGCATTTTCAGCATTGCAAAGGCCGAGGGCTGCAAATTCTACCTTGGCACGGATGCGCACGAGCCTGAAGGATTCGAGGGGGCAGAAGAACGGTTTGCCACGGCAATTCGCCTGCTCGGCTTGACGGAAGAG
>JAZQWS010000156.1:0-2929 GCA_045632465.1 Eubacteriales bacterium | reverse complement strand
GTCGGAGGCCAAGCGGTAGGAAGACAAATGTATGAAACAACTCCTTGGCTCACAGAACGACATGGCTACGATCCGACTTGTCGAACCATCAACCTGCTGATTACAAATCAGCTGCTCTGCCATTGAGCCACACCAGCATTCGAACGTATTATATTATAGCAGATGCTTTTTAATTTGTCAACCCCTTTTTTCAATTTTTTTTAGATTTTTTAAAAAGAATTTTTTTGCCCCCGATTTTGCCGAAAAATCAGTGTTTTCAAGGAAAAAAACGCCCGTCTTAAAACCTTGTCCGTACACAAAATATGCTTGCATTATTAAAAAAGATGTAGTATAATGTATTAAAAGAAATAAAGAGGAAAAAACAATGAAAATCTGCGTCATGGAGGATCTGCATCTTCCGTATCATAAGGAAGCCCTACAATACGAAGCGCTGGCATTTTATCTTTCGGATATGCAGAAAAACGGCGCAGATCTTTTGATCGTCCCCGGGGATTTCACGGCGGATGGAAATAAGGAAACCGCCGCGCGTTTTTTTTCCGCGCTCGCATCGCTCCCGATTCCCGCGATCGTCATGACGGGAAACGCCGATTACCGAAATCCCGAAACGGCGGAATATTTCCGCTCTGTCACCGCGTCCCCGCGCCATACCTTCGCAGATGCAACGATCCTCGCCCTTCGTGACGGTGAGGGAAGCATCCCCGCGCAGGATCTTGCGCTTCTCGATGCCATCGATGCAAAAACGCTCGTTTTTCTCCATCACCCGATCGATTCCTTGAAAGAGCCCTGTCGCGCGCGTCTGCGCGCCTTCCGCGAGCAGAATCCCGAAATCCCGATCTTTGTTGGACATGCGCATATAGATAAAAGGGAAGAAAGAACCTTTTATCTGAACGCCGCCGATCCCGATAAGGCCATCGGCGAAGAGCCCTGCATTTACTATTACGATACTGAAACGGCAACCCTTTCAAAAACGCATTATCCTTGCAAGATGCCTGCGGATTTTGCTTCCTATGTTGGCATCTCTGCCTTCCGCCCCCTTGCAGATCTTGCATATGCCGCAAAGGCCCATCTCTATGCGGTGGAATTTCGCCCCTCCGTGATAGGAGAGGATCGCGATGCACTTCTTCAGGGCATTCGTGAATTTCGCGCGCAGGGCGGAAAAATCCTGTCCTTCCATTTTCCCGATCTTGCCTCTCGCGAGGGTGTTCTCGCGGAGGATGCGGCGCTTTTGTCTTTTTGCGAGCTTGTTCGCGCCTGCGGCGGCAACCGTGTAACGATGCATGCGCCCTCCGTTCCGCTTCGGATGTTAAAGGAAGATCCCAATCTCCTTTCTCGCATCGCAGATCTTGCCGCCAAGGCGATCGAAGCCCTGCCTTTGGGATGCGAGATCGGCATTGAAAATATGCATATGGCGGCAACAGATACCGCAGAGGATCGCCGCTTTGGCTACACGCCCGAGGAATGCCGTCTCTTTATCGAAATGCTTCGCGCGCGCACCGCGCATTCCGTCGGCTTCCATTTTGACACGGGACACGCGCGCAACAATATGCCCCTCTCTCAGATCTACACGCAAAGCGTTTGGATGGCCGAGCTTGGCATGGAAATCGCGGGCTACCACATCCATCAGGTGCTTTTGGAAAACGGAAAATTCGTCAACCATTATCCGATCACCGAGCCGTACGGCGCTCTGATTTCCTACGCCACGTTTTTCCGTATGTGGGAGAGCGGCCGCATGAAAAAAGCCCCCGTCTTTCTCGAAATCCGTCCAACGGCGGAGGATGCCGCTCCCTACAAGCGCTCGCTTGCCTGGATGTGCCCCGAAATTCTTTGATTCAGTTGTGCTTTGTGCAGTCGCCATAGGCGACAGAATGGAGATTTATATGAAAAAACAAGGAAAGAACATTGCTTCGCTCCTGCTTCTTTTGGTCATGCTCGTAACCTCTGTTGGCTCCCTTTCCGGATGCGATCTTGTGAGTGCCGCACCAACCGTTTCTATCGTAGGAACGGAGATCAATGCGGATGGTGAGTTGATCATCCGTTATTCCAACGGCTTGCGGGATAATCTCGGCGTTGTTGTCGGAAAAGACGGAACGGTCGGCGCCGCAACCGTGACTTCCGCTGAAATCAATGCAAACGGCGAGCTTGTCCTGCATTATTCGGATTCCACCACGCAGAATCTCGGCGTGATCGGCGGCCAAAACGTAGACGTCAATATCGAGATCACCGGTGAGGCCGAGGGTGTTGCGGCCGCTGTTTCTGCCGCCGCGCCGAGCGTTGTCAGCGTGTTTTGTTCCTTCACCAACGTGACGCCGGTTGGCGTCTCTGTATCCAAAGGCACGGGATCGGGCGTGATCTATTCCTTGGATAAGGAAACGGGAGATGCCTTGATCATCACGAATTATCACGTGGTTTATGAATCCGGAAAAATCGCGGATAAGATCACCGTAAACGTGTTCGGAAGCCCCCTTACCTCACAGGCGATCACAGCCACCTTCGTTGGCGGCTCCATGCAGGAGGATATCGCCGTTCTTCGCGTGCAGGGAAGTGAATTTTTAAAGAGTTCCGTTGCCAAAGCCGCAACGCCTGCGAGCATTGATTCCGTCTACGTGGGAGATACCGCGATCGCCATCGGAAATCCGCAGGGGAAGGGTATCAGCGCAACCTACGGTAAGGTGAACGTCATAACCGAGCGTATGGAAACCACCGCAAGTGACGGTGTAACGGAGGTAACGCGCAGAGTTATGCGCATCGATACGGCGATAAACGGCGGCAATAGCGGTGGCGGTCTTTTTGATTCCGAAGGTCGCCTCATTGGTATCATCAGCGCTAAGATCATCGAAGAAAATATTGAAAACATCGGCTTTGCCTTTCCCGTGGATAAGGTGCAGGCACTTGTGGATAATATCGTCTATTATTGCCTGGACGGCGAATA
>JAZQWS010000155.1:0-8532 GCA_045632465.1 Eubacteriales bacterium | reverse complement strand
TTTTTGGAAATTATTGAAGCTGCATCATGCGAAGAAGATAATCGGCCGCCTCGGCGCGCGTGACCTCTGCGGTATGCTCGTATGCGCCGTCGGTTTCGAGGAAGATACCGCATTGATACATTCCCTGCACGGCAGGTCTTGCCCAAAGGGGAAGAAGCTCTCCGTCTGCCAGAACGGGAAGCTCCGTGCCGCCGCTCTTGCCTGTGATTGCGCTGAGGATCTGTGCAGCCTCGGAACGGGTAACCGTTTCGTTCGGACGGAAGCGGAGGCCTTCGCCGTCAAAACTTCCGCGCACGATGCCGAGCCTTGTCGCCGTTGCAACGTAGCCAACGAGCGAGGCGGGGATCTCTCCGTTATCGTCAAAATACGTGGTGGTCAGCGTACTGTCGGCACGCAGACCGTAGGCTTTCATTGCCATCGCAACAAACTCCGCACGCGTCACGCCCCCCTCAGGCATGAAAAACATATCGTCACCGATGCGCGTGCCGCTCATGATCCCCTTCGCCTCCATCACAAGTGCCGCGTTTTGCGAGGGGTGCGCCTCCATATCCGTGTAGGAAACGGCGGAGAGTCGCTTTTCCACGTCGATCTCAACGGCGGCAGGCGTGGTAAAATTGCCGTATGCATCGCGCGCCACGTAAACGAAGCGATCCTCTCCCGTGAATCCGGCCAGGGGTGTATAGGTGTAGCTGCCGCTTTCCTTGTCGGTAAGCACGAGCGTTCCGTTTTTGGGATAGGAAACGATCATGAATTCAAGCGCATCCCCCTCGGGATCGCTCGCCGAAAGATAACCGAAAACCGAAACCGATTCCTGCGACCAAAGGCCGGCGCTCTCGTCCTCATCAAAATCATGCTCAGGCGCATAGTTCACCTTTTCGATGAATTTCAGAACGCAAGTCATCTCTGCGCCGCCCATAAGACCTTCGGAAGTAAACGTAAATTTACAATTTGTAACGTTTTTGGATGCAGGAACGAAGGAAAGTGCCGAAATATTCTTGCGCTTGATCGTTTGTCCCTCGCTCACATTGCGTCCGCCGTAGAGAAGATTTCCTGCCGAGGCAGGGGGGAGCGATGTGATTGTAATCGATTTAAAATCGGAAACGTTCATCGCGGTTTTGAAGTCAACGTCGTTGAAGGTCATCGTTTGCCCGATCAGCCCGCTTTTGATCATCTTCGTTTCCTTTGTAAGCGTTGTCAGCGCGGGGGAGAGCGTTGTTGCCGAGATTGAGATCGGCAGAGCCACGAGCACCGTGGCGAGAAATAAGAGGAAAAGCTTTTTCATCGTGTGTTTCTTCCTTTCTTTTCGCAAAGCGTTTTGCATAACCTATTTTTGCCTTCCTTGGCATTCTCTATGCATGAAAAAACGAAAAACGCCGCTTTTTTGCCCTCCGCCTTGACATTCCAAAAAGCTTGTGCTATAATCTAAAATGACTATTTATTTTATCTTTAATATTTTACCTTCTCTTATTTTGATAGATTGGAGCAAAAATGAACAACGAAAGCAATATTTCCGAGGCGCAGGCGCCCGAGCGCGTGCCTCTTTATCGTAAGAGGTGGTTTTTGATCACCGCGATCTCACTTTCGGCCATCCTCCTGCTGGCATCCGTTGCATGGGCGCTTTATATCGCCCTGCGCCCCGCGCCGCCCGAGCCCATCCGCGGTATACAGGTTTACGACCGATATGAATACACCGTTCTCGATGACGATACGATCAAGATCCTGACCTATACGGGTGACGATTCGGAGGTAACGATCCCGATCGCCCTGGAGGGGCACATTGTCAGCACGATCGGTGACTATGCATTTTCCTCCAACCAATCGATCGAAACCGTTAAGCTTCATCCGATGATCACCGAGATCGGTGAATATGCCTTCTATAATTGCACGGCGCTGAAATCGGTTGAATTTTCCGAGGGATTAAAGAAGCTCGGAACGGCCGCCTTCCACCGTTGCATCATTCTTGAATCGGCATCTCTTCCCGAAAGTCTGACCGAAATGGGTCACATGGTGTTCTCCCAGTGCCTTGCGCTGAAGGAGGCGAAGCTTCCGTCTGCCCTGGCGTCGCTTGGTATCGCAAGCTTTGGAAACTGCTCGTCGCTCGTGTCGCTGGAGCTTCCCGCAGGTCTCACCGAGATCGGCGAGAAGGCTTTTATGGGATGCACGAAGCTTGAAACGCTGGTGATTCCCGAGGGTATCCGCAAAATCGGCCCGTATGCCTTCCAGGCCTGCGAGGCTATGACCGCCGTTAATTTCTATATGGCAGAGGAGATCGGCGAGGCAGTCACAGTTGGTATGACCGCGCTGGAGAGCATCTCCGTGGATGAAAACAACCCCGCTTATAAGGTGGTGAGCGATGCGCTTTACGAGGTGAAAACGAGCACCCTGATTGCCTATCCTGTCGCCTGCTTGCGCGTGGAGCTGATCGTTGAAAGTGGCACGAAGGCCTTGGCTCCGCACAGTCTTGCCGAGGCACAGAACCTGCAAAAGCTCGTTCTTCCCGAAGGCTTGACGACCATCGGCGATTACGCACTCTATTCCACACGCGCGCTTTTGGATCTCACCCTTCCTTCCACGCTTTCCGATGTCGGCGTTATGGCCTTCGTTCGTTGCGGCTATATCGATGCAAGCAAGGAGGAATTCTTGATCGTCGGTGACGGCGTTCTGATCCATTATGCGCCTCAGAAGGGCGAGCTTGGCGTTGGTTATCTGACGAACGAGTATGCAGAGCCCGTGGAGGTTACCGTAACGGGTAACGGCGGTGCTTCGATCCGCCAGGCCGGCGTTCGCCTGAAGTCGCTTCCTCCCGCGGTCAAGAAGATCTCCGGTGCGTTCTATGCAAGCAGCGAGGTGATCGAGATCACCATTCCGTCCACGGTGAAAACCATTGATGATTATTCCTTCAGCGAATGCGCTTTCCTTGAGAAGGTAACGATCGAAAACGGCGTGGAGCACATCGGCGCGTATGCCTTTGCCACCTGCGATATCTTGAATTCCTTAACCTTGCCGACGGCAGGGCTCGTCTCCATCGGAGAATATGCATTTTTCGGATGCGATGGATTGACCTCCGTTGTGATCCCCGCGATCGTTGGCCGCATTCCGGATTACCTCTTCTTTGATTGCGTTGCGCTTGCCTCCGTTACCATCGAGGAGGGAATCACGCATATCGGCACCTCTGCATTTTCCGGAACGGCGCTGGCCTCGGTTTCCATCCCCGCCAGCGTGACCTCGCTTGGCGATATGGTGTTCCAGGCAACGCAGCTGCGTGAATTTACTCTGCCCGACACGGTTACGAGCGTTGGCGAGGCTCTGCTTCTGGACTGCAAGCAGTTGACCTCCGTTAGCTTCGGCAAGGGCATCAGCGTTGTGCCGGAGGCCTTCCTCGCGGGATGTGAGGCTCTGATAAGCGTTACCATTCCGGAGGGCTTCACAACGCTTGAAACAGAGGCCTTCTATCATTGCAGCGCTATCAAGGAGATTCGTCTGCCCGATTCGCTCACCGTGATCGGAAACGCCGCCTTCGGCGATTGCTATGCTTTGGAGAAGGTGATTGCGAAGCGCTTGGAAAAGATTGAGCCAAACGCCTTTTACCGTTGCTATGCGCTTGAGAACTTCAGTTTCCCGGCCACCTTGCACACCATAGGGGATCAGGCCTTCTATGCCTGCCACGCATTGAAAAAGATCGACCTTTCTTATGTAAACGACCTTGGCGTTGAGGTGTTCTACGGATGCAAGGGACTCACCTCGGTGCATATCCCCGGCACCTTCTATTATCTTCCCTCGGGTACCTTCTCGGATTGCGAGGGACTTGTCAGCGTTCGTATGGATGCACCCCTGGAGCGTATCGGCTCTCAGGCCTTCTATAACTGCATTTCGCTGAAAAACGTGTCTCTTCCCAAAACGCTCACGCATATCGATGCGTATGCCTTCGGCGGATGCACTTCGCTTGCCGCTCTGCCCCTCGTTGACACGGTAACCACCCTCGGCGACGGTGCATTCTATTATTGCACCTCCATCACGGAAATCGAGCTTCCCGCGAGTGTTTCAACTCTCGGAGATTCGGTATTCGGCGAATGCACCTCTCTTCGCACCGTGGTTCTCGAAAACACCGTTACTTCCTTGGGAGAGGCTATGTTTGATGGCTGCAGCTCGCTTCTTTACGTAACTCTTCCCGATAATCTTAAGGTATTGCCTGCGCGTACCTTCCAGAACTGCTCGATTCTCGCTTTCGTTGAGATTCCGGATAGCGTAGACGAGATTGGTGACAATGCGTTCTATTGCTGTCCCAAGCTTGGCCGCGTATATCTGCCCGAGTCTCTGCTCGTGATCGGAACCAAGGCGTTTTACGATTGTCCCGAGCTCGCGGAGCTTGTTTATCCTTACAGCATGGATCGTTTTTATGGATTGACCATCAAGGAAGGAAACGAGCATATCTTTGCCATCATCAGCGCGAAGGAGGCAGAGTGATGTTGCACCTCTCGATCGCAGGGGTGACGGTTGAGATCTGCCATCGCCACGGATACCTTCCCGCGCTTTGCGAAGGATATCTCGCAAGCGCAGATGCCGCGGTGGATTTTTCGGTCTGCCCCTCACAAGAAGAAATTGATGCAGAGGGCGCGCTTTCCGAGCCCCGCCTTCCGGATGCATATCTTGAAAGCGTCGTGGCTTACCGCGCCATAGCGGAGCGCCTCCCTATGTACGGCGCTATGGTTTTTCACGGTGCGGTCGTTGTTTTAGATGGGCGCGCCTATGCCTTCACAGCGCGAAGCGGCGTTGGAAAAACAACGCATCTGCGCCTTTGGCTGGATGCCTTCGGCTCTCGCGCATATGTTTTGAACGGAGATAAGCCGGTTCTGTTATGTAAGGACGGCACCGTGTATGTCTGTGCAACTCCCTGGAAGGGAAAGGAAAACCTCGGAGAGGGGGGGATGCTCCCCTTGTGCGGCATCGGTTTTCTTCATCGTAGTGAAAAAAATGAAGTCTATCCCATTGCCGCCCCCGATGCGCTGGCCGCGTTTGTCAAGCAGGTGTATATGCCAAAGAATGCAGAGGCTCTGCTAAAAACGATGGCGCTTTGCGATGCGGTGCTTTCCTCCGTGCCGCTTCTTTCCATGCATTGCAATATGGCGCGTGAGGCCGCGCTCGTAACCGAGCGGGGATTTCGAAAATTGACGGAACAGAAGGAGAAAAATATATGAGGATCGTAGAAGGCTTCGCTGTCAGAGAGGTAGCGGGCAAAAGCGTTGCCATTGCCGTTGCAGGCAAAGCGACATCGCTTGGCGGGATGATCGCGCTGAACGAATCGGGTAAGCGCATGTTTTCTCTCCTTATGGAGGGAACCACCGAGCAGGCGATGGCCGATGCCCTGGTGGAGGCCTATGAAATTGATGCGGCAACTGCCGCGGCAGATGTTTCTGCCTTTCTCGCCCCCCTTCGCGAGGCGAATCTGATAGAAAACTGATCAAAAGAGAAGAGGATAAAAAAATGACCGCAATTGAAAGAGTCAGAGAATATCTTGCGCCCTATGGGCTGGCCGAGGGAGTGATGGAGTTTGAGGTTTCCAGCGCCACCGTTGCGCTCGCCGCGATCGCTCTCGGAACGGAGGAGGAAAGAATTGCGAAAACGCTTTCCTTCCATACCAAGGAGGGGGTTGCCCTCATCGTAATGGCAGGCGATGCCAAGATCGATAACCACAAATATAAGGCGCAATTCGGTCTGAAAGCAAAAATGCTCTCCTTTGAGGAGGTTGAGCCTATGACGGGATTCCCCGTTGGCGGCGTTTGCCCCTTTGCGCCTATGGATGGCGTGAAGATCTATCTCGATGATTCTCTTCGCCGCTTTGAAACGGTTTTTCCTGCCTGTGGAACGCCCGCCAGCGCGGTGGAGATCACGCCTGCGCGCCTTGGTGAGGTTTGCGCTCCCTGCGAGTGGATCGACGTAACCAAAACCGCCGAGGAGAATGGATAAGCTTTCCTTTATGCGCGCGCAGAATGCCGTTCTCGGAGAAGGAATCGAAAGAGACGGGATCGGAACGCTTTCGGAGCGCGCCCTGCATCGGATTCTGAAGCTTGCCGTTGAGCCAAACGAGGAATTTCATGAAAAAAAGATCCTCGGCTCGGTTGCGGATATCAGCAATGCGCAGGGAATCGTTGAAATTCAAACGCGCGCGTTTGAGCGCCTCGTGCCGAAGCTTTCGAAGTTTCTTGCGGAGTATCCGGTCGAGGTTCTGTATCCGATCGCAAGGCATAAGAGATTGCATTGGGTCGATCCCGCAACGGGGGAGATCGCCCCGCCGCGCAAAAGTCCCAAGGCAGGAAAGCCCTCGGATGCCTTCTTTGAGCTTTATAAGATCCGCGCCTTTCTCGGACGCGAAAATTTCTCCGTCCGTCTTGTATTCCTTGATATGGAGGAATACCGCTATCGCAATGGCTACGGCAAGGATAAGAAGCGCGGCGCGCCGCGCATTGAAAGAATTCCAACGGCGTTTTGCGAGCAGATCCTGCTTGCCTCGCGCGAGGATTACAGAATCTTTCTTCCCGAATCGCTTGGCGCGCAGTTCACTGCAAAGCAATATGCCAAGGCCATTGGCCAAAAGCCGCGCTATGCCTATCTCGGCCTTCGGATCCTGAAGGATTCGCTTGGACTTATATCCCACGTCCGAACGGAAGGAAGGGAATATGTTTACGCGAGAAACGAATAAATCCAACCCAATATTTATAAAAAGCGGCAGAAACCAAACGATTTCTGCCGCTTTTGGCGTTTTTATGTTCAAGAATTTCTGTATTCCATTGGAGAAATTCCAAGCTTTGCCTTGAAGGTTTTGGAGAAGAAATGGTTGTCACGGTAGCCAACGGTCTCGCCGATCTCCTTCACGCGCAGGCTCGTTGCCTTGAGGAGTGCGCAGGCCTGTTTCAGCCTCAGCTCCGTGATGTATTGAATGGGGGAAATTCCCATCGTTTCTTTGAAAATCGCGTTATAGCGGGAAATGCTGAGACCTTCCATTGCGGCGAGCTCGGGGATGCTGATATCCTCTGCGAAAAAGGATTTGATATAAGCTGTGGAGCGCTGCAATGGCAGAGGGCTCACCCTTGCGCGGCTCGCGCGCGCAAGCGAGATCAGGATCTGCTCCAGCGCAACGGCGGTGGATAGACCACGGAAGTCATCCTCTCTTGCATAAGCATCAAACATATCCGAAAAGCCCTCCAGAGCATCGCCCGCGTGCCCCGCGTGAAAAACGGTGGGCAGCGCACAGATCCCGAGCGCCGAAAGAAGCGAGCGCACGTGCGATCCCGTGAAATGCGCGAAGTAATAGGAAACGTCGCCGCTCCCCATAAAAACGTAGCGGTATTTATATTTCGGCGGAAAAATGATCGCATCGCCTGCCGCTGCGTGGATGCTCTCCTCGCCGAGGTCAACGCGCAAATGCCCGTCGTTGATATACATAAGATAATAATCCTCTCTTCCGCGAGGATTGTAGGTCATGAAAGGCGGATGGATCGTGATAAAACCCGCGCAGTTCACCTCGAAGGGATGCGAGTCCGAGGCGCGGCTGTTGGCATCGTAGGCGTTTGCTCTTTTGTCCTCAAAGGAATGATAAATCACGGATTTCATGCATTTTTCCTCTTTTCAGTAAAAAAATACAACGTTACGGCAAGAAAATCAATTGACTTGCGGCGTGAAATAGTATACCATATAAGTGGTAAGAAGTCAATGTTTCAAGGAAAAAATACAACCTTATAGGAGAATAATAGAATGGAAAAGAAAAAGCTGATATTGATTGGCGCGGGCAATAGAGGAAATTCTTATACTAAGATCGGTACGGAGATCGGAAAGTTTGAGCTGGTCGCGATTGCCGAGCCGGTCAAGGAGCGCCGCGAATTCGTTGCCAAGCGTCATGGCGTTGCCCCCGAAATGTGCTTTGAGAGCTGGGAGCCTCTTCTGGCGCTCGGGAAAATTGCGGATGCGGCCGTGATCGCAACGATGGATAGAGATCACTTTGCCCCGGCCATGAAGGCCATCGAGGAAGGATACGATCTTTTGCTCGAAAAGCCCGTTTCTCCCGTGCTTGAGGAATGCGTGGCGCTGGAGAAGGCAGCCCGCGAAAAGGGTGTGCAGGTGCTGGTTTGCCACGTCCTGCGATACACGCCCTTCTATCGCGCCTTGAAGGCGCTGATCGATGCGGGCAAGGTTGGCCGCGTGATGAATATCGAGCAGAGCGAGGGCGTTGGCAATATCCACCAGAGCCATAGCTTCGTGCGTGGCAATTGGGGCAATTCCGAGCGCGCCTCCTTCATGCTCCTCCAGAAATCCTGCCATGACCTTGATATCCTTCAATGGCTCGTTGGCAAGGATTGCCTGCGCGTGCAGAGTTTCGGCCATCGCTCCTTCTTCCGCGAGGACAACGCGCCGGAGGGCGCAACCGCACGATGCTTCGACGGATGCCCCCATATTGATACCTGCATTTACAGCGCTAAGAAGCTCTATATCGAGCGCGAGGACGGAAACTGGTTCCGTGGCGCGGCAACCAAAATGCTC
>JAZQWS010000154.1:0-14288 GCA_045632465.1 Eubacteriales bacterium | reverse complement strand
GATCTGCGCGGGGAGAGGGAAGAGCAGTTTTATTTTCTCAGGAAAAGCCGTCCGCACGGCACGTGCCAAACGCATATCCCCGTCTACTACGATATGGAAAAAGGATGCGTTGCCACGAGCGAAACGCCGCCCACCGATCTTGCCATTGTTTCCATGATTCGTGTGGAAGGAAGAGAATTCCCCAAGCCCGTGATTGTACGCGATGAAAAGTATGTCTACGTTGCACCCACAGAGGAGAGGGAGGCGTTGTTACCGCCGATCTTCCCATTTTCGCAGACAAAAAGAAAGAAAATGCTCGAAAAGAGAAAATAAATATCGTAAACATCTTGATTTTTTTCTAAAATTGTGTTATAATACTATACGCAAAATTTAATATGCTTATCAAGAGCGGCGGAGGGACTGGCCCTGTGAAGCCCGACAACCTACTTCGGAAAAGTAAGGTGCCAAATCCTGCAGATGAGATTTTTTCTTAGCCTTGGGGGATTGTGTGCCACCAAGGCTTTTTTGACCGATACGATAAGCAAGAAGGAGAAAAACAATGAGCAAATTTCTTTTCACTTCCGAGTCCGTAACCGAAGGACATCCCGACAAAATTTGTGACAAGATTTCCGATGCGATTTTGGACGAAATGCTTCGCCAGGATCCCGATAGCCGTGTTGCCTGCGAAACCTTCGCAACCACGGGTATCATCACCGTTATGGGTGAGGTAACCACCAAGGCCTCTGTGGACATCCAGAGTATCGTAAGAAAGACCGTAGAGGAGATCGGTTACGATCGTGCAAAGTATGGCTTTGATGCCAATACCTGTGCTGTTCTCAGCTCTCTGCATGCGCAGAGCCCTGATATCGCCTTGGGCGTTGATAAGTGCGCCGAGGCCAAGAGCGGCGAAATGCAGGATGCATTTGATACCGGCGCGGGTGACCAGGGCCTTATGTTCGGCTTCGCTTGCGACGAAACGCCCGAGCTTATGCCTCTTCCCATCGCGCTTGCGCATCGTCTTGCGAAGCGACTGACCGAGGTTAGAAAGAGCGGCAAGCTCTCTTACCTTCGTCCCGATGGAAAAACGCAGGTAACCGTTGAGTATGAAAACAACGTTCCCGTTCGTGTAGACACGATCGTTGTTTCCTCTCAGCATAGCGCAGACGTGGATAGCGAAACCATCCGCAAGGATATCATTGATCACGTAATTCTTCCCATCATCCCCAAGAATCTTCTGAACGGGGAAACGAAGATCTACGTGAATCCCACCGGCCGTTTTGTAATCGGCGGCCCCGCGGGTGACACAGGCTTAACCGGCCGTAAGATCATCGTTGATACATACGGTGGATATTCCCGCCACGGCGGCGGCGCATTCTCCGGCAAGGATCCCACGAAGGTGGATAGAAGCGCATCCTATGCGGCAAGATACGTGGCCAAGAATATCGTAAAGTCCGGCCTTGCAAGAAAGTGCGAGGTGCAGATTGCATATGCAATCGGTGTAGCGAAGCCCGTATCCGTCATGGTAGATACCTTCGGCACCGGCCTCGTTTCGGATGAGAAGCTTTCCGCCGCAGTGCTTTCTCTCGTGGATCTTCGTCCCGCCGCAATCATCAATAAGTTTGATCTCAAGAAACCCATCTATAAGCAGCTCTCTGCCTATGGTCACATGGGAAGAGAAGAGCTCGGCGTGAAATGGGAAATCTGCGATATCGCAGATCAGCTCCGCGAGCTTTGCAAAGTGTAATAGAAAATCAAAAAACGGAGATGCGAAAAGCATCTCCGTTTTTCTTACCTTATAAAAACATTGCAGAACGAGAAACGCAAAGGGGAGTGCTCGGGTGAGTCTCTTGCCAATGCTACAAGTTCTGTAACCGGTGATAGTTTGGCATAAAAAGAGGAAGTTGTCAATAACGAAATATAAATAAAAAACATGTGTATTAAAAAAGAAGTCGTCCAAGAGTTTGATGCAAATAATGCCCCAAACGAAACGTCCGCAACGAACCTTGAATCGACTTCTAACAATAGTATACCCGATCTCTCGGAAAAAAGCAACCCCTCTGACAAAAAACATCCATTTTCAGATCTGTGTATAAAAAGATGATTCCTGTTTTGAGAGCAGGGAAGTGCTACTGTGTTTTTTTGTTTTTACGAAGATTTTCGACTTTTACACAATTCCGCGATTGTGCAAAAACCTTGTGGAAAGGTGTGGAAAACAAATCTCACCTTTTTCGGATTGTGGAAAACTTTCCCCGAAAATCTACACAATTCCGCACTTTTGATATAAAAACGCACTATTTTGGTAAAAGAATGCCAGAAAAGCTTCTAAAATGCCCACAACGGAATTGTGTAGAAACAAAATAAATGTGGAAAAAACGAGAACGGAATCATATAAAAACAAAAAAGCAATACCTCCCCATAAAGGGAAAAGAGGTATTGCTTTTTTGTTCCGATCGGAAATTATCAGATGTTCTTCTTTGCCTTCTTGATGCAGGTAAAGAGATTGTCATATTCCTGGTATGCGTTCTTTGCAACCGAGGATTGAGGGATGTTTGCCACGGGCTGTGCCGGGATGTAAGTAACCTCTTCCTCCTCTGCTACAGCGGGTGCGGCGGGAGCGGGCTCTGCCTCGATGGCGACGGGCGCTGCCTCGTAAACAGGCTGAGCGGGCGCTGCTTCCTGGTGAGAAACTGCGGGTGCAGAAGCCTTGGGCTCCTTCATGCTATCAAAGCCGGTTGCAATGATGGTAACGCGCATTTCGTCCATCATGTCGGGATCGAAGGTAGTACCCCAAATGATATTTGCGTCGGGATGAGCCTCCTCGTGGATCATCTGGGAAGCCATATCAACCTCATCCAGCTGGATGTCAAGCGAGGTCGTGATGTTAACGAGAACGCCTCTTGCGCCTGCGATTGAGGTCTCAAGCAGGGGAGACTTGATAGCGGCCATAGCGGCAAGCTGTGCCTTGTCTGCACCCTTCGCAGTACCAACGCCCATGTGCGCGTAGCCTGCATTCTTCATGATAGCGGTAACGTCGGCAAAGTCGAGGTTAACGAAGCCGGGGCAGTTAACAAGATCGGAAACGGACTGAACGCCGCGGCGAAGCACGTCGTCTGCAATCTCGAATGCGTTTGCAAGGGTAATGTGCGTGTCCTCAACCTGCTTCAGTCTTTCGTTGGGGATAACGATCAGGGAGTCAACGTACTTGGAAAGCTCCTCAATACCTGCCTCTGCCTGCTTCATTCTTCTCTGGCCCTCAAAAGCGAAGGGCTTGGTAACGATACCAACGGTGAGAATGTCCAGCTCCTTGGCCGCCTTTGCAATAACGGGAGCCGCACCCGTACCGGTGCCGCCGCCCATACCGGTGGTGATAAACACCATGTCTGCGCCGGAGAGAACTTCCTTAACGGCCTCGATGGATTCCTCTGCACTGCGCTTACCAACGTCGGGGTTCGAGCCTGCGCCCTTGCCGCGCGTGATCTTCTCGCCAATCACGAGCTTCTTAGCCGCGCAAGAGGTATTGAGAGCCTGGTTATCGGTGTTCACGGCGATGAATTCAACGCCGCGGATATTGGTAGAAATCATGCGGTTCACGGCATTGTTTCCGCCGCCGCCAACGCCGATTACCTTGATATTAACGCCACTGTCATATACTTTTTCGAAATCGAATTCCATTGTAAAAAGCCTCCGTATGAAGATATCTATATATATTGGATAGAATATTTAATATATTTATATATAATATTTTATCATACGTGCGCAGGCGATTTCAATAGATTTTTATAAATATTTTTTTGTTAACATTTAAAATAAAATAAAATATTTAATCTATGGCAGAAATTCTTCTAAGATCTCGGCAATCCGTTCTGCAGCCTCTGGAGCGGCGTATTTTCCAAGAGCCGCCCGCATTCTTTCAAGTTGTGCCTTATCCGAAAGGATCAAGCGCGCCGTTTTGCCAAGCTGATCCAAATCGCTCTCCTTCAGCAAAACCGCGCCCTCCATATCCGCAAGGCTCTTGGCATTCTTGTATTGATGATCCTCCGTCACGTTGGGGGAAGGAATCAAAATTGCGGGCAGCTCTGCGGCCGCAAGCTCCGCGATCGTCATCGCGCCGCTTCTGCAAATGCAAAGATCTGCCGCGCGCATATAGAGCGGCATGTTCTCAATGAAAGGGAAAATGCGTTTTTTGCTTTCTCTTGTGATAAACGCGGGGTAGCGCGCCGCAATATCAGCATAGTATTTTTTTCCGGCGGCATGGATATGATAAATGTCCGCGTGCTCCTTATCCTTCTTTGCCATAAGCGAAAGAATGGCCTCGTTCAGCCTCTCAGCGCCGCCGCTCCCTCCGAAGGAAAGGATCAAAGAATCTTCTTTTTTTAGCCCGAGAATGCACCGTGCCTTTTCTTTGGAATAAAGAAAAAATTCCTCCCGAACGGGATTACCCGTGAAATGGCAATGAATATTTCGCGGCAGACTTTTTTCGCAAGCACGCGTTCCAAGCAAAACCGCCTTGCATTTCGGTGCAAGCATGCGGCAGGCGCGCCCCGGCGTTGCATTGGATTCATGCAAAACAGTCGGAATCTTCAGCTCCTGCGCCGCGCGTAAAAAAGGATAGCAAACGTAGCCGCCCGTCCCAAAAACGAGATCGGGGCGCATTTTTTTCAGAAGCGTCCGTGCCCTTGCATAAGCCTTCGCTGTGGTTAGAATGGCGCGAAGCGCCTGAAGGTTGAATTTCCTTTCAATACTTAGCATCGGAAGTCCGTAAAAGGCAAAGCCTGCTTTTCGCGCAGCCTCGCCCTCGGTGCCGTTTTCTCGCCCCGCAAAAAGAATTTCGGCCTTTGGCTTTCTTTTCTTCAGCGCCTCTGCGGCCGCCAAGGCGGGAGCAATGTGTCCGAAAGTTCCGCCCGCGCAAAAAAGTATTTTCATAATTTCTCCATTCTGCCTTAGTTATTTTTGGATCGTTGCATAGCGTGAAACCGAAAGAAGAATGCCCATTTCGAGAAAGAGCATCACCAAGGAAGAGCCGCCGTAGCTGAAAAACGGAAGAGAAATCCCCGTGTTCGGAATCGTGTTGGTAACAACCGCGATGTTGAGTAGTGTCTGTATCGCGATTTTTGAAACGATTCCGAGGGAAACGAGTCTTGCAAAAACGTTTTCCGTCCGTAAGGCGATCCGATAGCCGCGATAAATAAGGAGTGCAAAGAGAAGCATCGCCGCAATCGCGCCGATGAATCCAAGCTCTTCGCAAAGCACGGTGAAGATCATATCGTTGGCAGGCTCGGATATGTAGCAGTATTTCAGCAGGCTCTTTCCGTATCCAAGCCCGAGAATGCCGCCCGATCCGATCGCCATCAGTCCTTGAAGCGTTTGCCATCCGCCGGTCAGCTGATAAGCCTCGGGATCGAGCCAAACCGTGATGCGATCCTTTGTGTAATCGGTGAAAAGTGCCAGGCAGGAAACGCCGATGAAACCGAGTATGGCAACCAAGCGCAAATATCGCGTGTCGCATCCGCTCATAACGAGAAGGCTGGCACCAATCAGTCCGAGAATGATAATGCAGGAAAGATGCTTCTGGAGCATAACGGGAATGATAACAGAGAGCATGATCGCGGCAGGGATCAACGTTCCGTAAACGAAAATGGACCGTCGGTTCTTTTTTTCAAGCGCCAATGGCTCAAAGGCTTCGAAATACCTCGCAAGCATGAAAACCATCGTAACCTTTGCAATCTCGGAAGGTTGGATCGTGATCGGTCCGATGGAGATCCAGCGCTTTGCTCCGTTGCCAACGAGGCCGATCATCAGCACGAGAATCAGGAGAGCCAGCGTAGAAAGATAGAGAAGCGGCGTGATTTTTTCAATAAAGGCAATAGAAACGCGGGAAAGGAAAAGCATCCCCGCGATACCGATTGCCAGAAAAATGCTCTGCCTTTTCATAAAATACGTGCTGTCGTCGTATCGGAAATCCGCATAGGCGTAGCCTGCGCTGAAAACCATCGCCGTTCCGAAGAGCGCCAATGCCAAAACTGTGAAAAGAAGCAAAAGATCTGCCGTGGGCGCATCCTTCGGCAGAAGCAGAGATGCTTTTTGATCCTTGATGCTCCATAGTTTGTGCGAAAGCAAGCGAATCTTCTGTCTTTCTTCCAGGCGGTCTTTCATGGCGGCGTCCTCCATTCTAAGGCAAATAGAGCATATAAGCGGTGATCGAGGTGATCAGTGTTAAAAATATCGCAAAAAGACAGATTCGATTTTCCGTCCATCCGAGCTTTTCCAAGTGGTGGTGCAGAGGTGCCATGCGAAAAAGGCGCTTTTTCGTGCATTTGAAAACTAAAACCTGAAGAACAACGGAAATTCCCTCGATCACGTAAATACTTCCAAAGGCGAGGATCAGGAGCGGATTTTCAAAGGAAAAGCTCATTCCCGCAATCAGCGCGCCGAGAAAAAGCGAGCCCGTATCTCCCATGAAGATCTTTGCAGGATGAAGGTTGAAGCATAAAAAACCGATCATTGCGCCCATCAGGCAGGCGCTGAGATAAGAAACGTGCGGTATGAATGCCGAAGCCACGTAAAAAACGGAGAGACCCGCGCCAAAAGCGGTAGAGGCGGCAAGGCCGTCGATCCCATCCGTCAGATTCGCGCAGTTCACACAGCTGAGAAGCGCGAGCAGAGCCAGCGGATAATAGAGAATTCCAATCTCCAGCCACCCGAAGGAAAAGAGAATTGCCGTGCCGTCTCCAAGAAGCAAGTGCCGCAAAAAAAGAAAGACGGTCGCGGCAATCGATTGCAAAAGGAGCTTTTGTCTTGGCCGAAGTCCCTCGTTGTGCTTTCTTTTCAGCTTTCGCAGATCGTCAAAAATTCCGATCCCCGCGTTTAATGCGGCGTAAAAAAGAAGAATCGAAAGCGATGCCGCCTCCTCCGTCAGCCCTTTTGCGAAAAAGAAAAACGCGGCAGGAATGCAGGTGAGAAGCGTTGCAAGCAGAAAGGCTAGCCCGCCCATTGTCGGCGTTCCGCTTTTCTTCATATGCCAAGCGGGGCCTTCCGCGTAGATCGGTTGCTTTGCCTTCTCTTTCAGCAGGGGGATCAGTTTCTTTTCCGTGAAAACCGTAATAAGCATGGATATAAAAAAAGCCGGCACGTAAAAGAAAAAATATTTATCCGTCATGAGGATCACCATCCAATATTTTTTGTTAGTATATCAAGAATCCGTTCCATGCGCATTCCGCGTGCGCCCTTGATCCATAGGCATGTGCCGTCGCGCGTATTCCGAAGAATCTGCTCTGCGGTGATATCGGGGCGCTCGTCATTCGTGTTGATAAAAATGTTTTTTTCTGCAAAGCCTTTGCGGATCGCCGCATCCGCGATCGTTTCTGCTTGCGCACCGAAAAGATAGAGCTGATGGATCCCATCGCGTGCCGCCGCACAAGCATAGCCGATCCTCTCGTGCAATTCCTCCGTGAAATCTCCAAGCTCCAGCATATCGCCGAGAAGCAAGGCGCGAGTGCTTGCAGGAGTTGAAAGATGCGTTCGGATCGCGCAGAGCACAGATTCGAAGGATGCATTGTATGCATCGAAAACGATCTTGATTTTATCAAGCAAAAAATCTTTCTGCCTAAAAATATTGGTGTTAAAATCGATGTTTGCGTGTGAAATCTGCGTGCTGCTGATTTTCATCTCCATGGCGGCCGCATGGGCGAAGGCCATGGCGGAAAGCAGTCCCTCGTCCTTCGTTTCATGTAAAAGATGCACCTGATCCCCATCCTTTTTTCGGAGCACGTAGCCTGCCGTATCGGCGTTTTCATAAACGGTGTAATCCGCATCCTCACCGTGAAGACCAACGGTTTTTCGCCCCTGCACATCTGCAAGCAAGGGCTCATCTGCAGGAACGAGAACGCTTGCATACTCTTTTGCACCAAGCAGGATCTCCTTCTTTGCCTCGGCGATCGCCTCTCGACTTCCAAGGTTTCCGATGTGGGCGTGACCAATATTTGTGATAATTGCAAGGTTGGGCGTGCAAAGCCTTGAAAGCCGTGCTATCTCGCCCTTGTGGTTCATTCCCATTTCCAGGATCAGCACCTCCGTATCCTCTCTTGCCGCAAGGATCGTGAGTGGGAGACCGATCTCGCTGTTCTGATTGCCTGCGGTTGCATGTGTGCGAAACATAGGGGAAAGTAAGCGAAAAAGTAATTCTTTCGTCGTCGTTTTTCCTGCGCTTCCCGTGATCCCGATCGTATGCTTCAGCGCATGCAACCCCAAAAGATGATCTCTTGCAAGAACGAAGAGTGCATCCAAAACCGAGGAAACGGTGAAGCTTCTTTCTCCCTTGCTTTCGGTAAGAATATAGCCGCCACGTGAAATAACCTCCTCGCGGAATTGCTCGCCGCAGTATCTTTCTCCCTTCATAGCGAGAAAAAGCGTGTCGCGCTCCACCTCTTCGGAATGTGTGGCGATATAACGTATGCTTGCGCCCTCCGCCGTGCAGACGGCGTGTGTGATTCTTTGAATCCTTTCGGCAGAGAGGGGTGTTGTCAGTTCAATTTTCATATAGTACAGTATACCCGCGTTTTCTTTCTTTTAGCGCATCCAGCGCAATTTTTGTTTCGTCGAAGGGATGGTAGCCCTGTTTATCAATGTTGTAGGTTTCGTGCCCCTTGCCCGCGATGATCAGAATATCACCATCATTCATGGAAAGGATTGCGTGTCGTATGGCCTTTTCTCTGTTGCTGATGATGCGTGCGCTTTTTCTGCCATGAAAGCCTGCGGCGGTGTCTCTGAGAATTTGTATCGGGGATTCTCCTCGGCAGTTGTCAAGCGTTAAGATCACGTGATCGGCAAGCTTTTCTGCAATTTCTGCCATTTTCGGTCTTTTCTCGCGGTCTCTTTCACCTCCGCAACCGAAAATAATCCAAAGCGCCCGATCCCCTCGCTTGATTGCTCTCGCTTCCCGCAAAGCGGATTGCAAGGCTTCGGGGGTGTGTGCGTAATCAATGAAAACGGCAATATCTTCGTTGCCGATCCTTTGCATTCGCCCGGGGATCGCCGCGATGCTCTCAATGGCCGTCTTGGCCTCGCGTGGCGCGATCCCCAAGGTGATGGCGGCATAGATCGCAAGCATGGAGTTGTAAATGTGATAAACGCCGCGTAGCTTCAAATCCACAAAAAAGGCAAGCGTATCGGTCTTAAACATATAGGAATATCCGTGAAATTCGTTTTGCTCGATGCTTTTCAGCGCAACCTCCGCAGGATAAACCGCGCCCGCGCACAGAGCGCGGCAGGGCGCTTCTTGTGCAAGCCTTCGTGCAAAGGGATCGTCGTTGTTGAAAATTCCGACCTCGCTTTGAAAGAAAAGCTTCGCCTTGGCAAGATAATAGCGCTCCATCGTTTTGTGAAAATCCAAATGTTCTGCCGATAGGTTGGTAAAGATGGAAAGCGCAAAGCGAATCGGCGCCAGCTTTTCGAGTGCCAGCGCATGGCTCGATGCTTCCATAACAACGAATTCGCATCCCTCGGCTTCCATTTTGGCAAGCGCAGGATAGAGGATCTCGGGATCAGGGGTTGTCATGGAGTAGAAGGGGGCGCAGAGTGATTCGTTTTTGCAAAGGATTTTTCCCGTGCCGATCCATCCAACCGCGTGTCCGCTTTGCGTGAGAATTTCCTTGAGCATCATCGCGGTGGTTGTCTTTCCGTTCGTTCCCGTCACGGCAATGTATTTGAGCTTCGCTTTGTCTAAACCGCAAAAACGGAAATAAGCCTCGGCATAGGCGCGCCGAACGCTTTGCACCCGCAGAAGAGGGATCTTTGTTTTGAGAGAATCCATATTTTCGTTGATAACGATCGCCAAAGGATTTTTTGCAAGAATGTAGGGAAGCAATCGCTCGGTATCGTAGGAAACGCCCTCGGTGAGGAAAAATAAGGTACTCGATGTGATGCGATCTGCCCTTGCTGTGAGTGCTTGCGGGATAAGTGTCGCCGCATCGCTTGGTATGGCGGCATCTGTCAATAGCTCGGAAATCTTCATATTGCCTCCTCAATCCTCAAAATCAAGATAAACGATATTCAGCGTGATCTCCGTTCCTCGTGTCACAACCGTGCCGCTTGGAATGGACTGTGTCGTCACGGTCGCTCCTTCTGCCAAGGATGCGTTTTGAATTCCCGAGAGCGCAGGGGAGAGTCCGCTATCCAAAACGCGGCGGTTTGCCTCGGCCAAAGAAAGTCCGCAGAGATCGGGAACGGTCACGTAGCTTGTTTTCTCCTCGGTAAAAAGAAGAACCTTCGTTTTTTCGATCACGATTTCGCCGCCGGCAGGTGTCTGGGAAATAATCGTTTTTCCGTTCCCGCAAATTTCGTAAGAGATCCCTGACTCTTTCAGAATTTTGGCCGCCTCGCTCGTGGCTTTTCCGGCGAGGCTCGGAACGGTCGCCTTCGTTTCCTTCAAGGTGCTTTTTGCGCCGAGATGCGGCAGAATCTCCGCCATCAGGTTGCCAACGTAAGGCGCGGCAACAACGCTTCCGTATTTGACGTTCGTTGTTGGCTCATCCACCATGATGATAACGGCAACGCCGCCCTCCCCAATGGAGGAATAAGCAACGGTCGATCCGATGCGCAGATAGGAGTTACCGTTTGCATCCAGAACGTCGAATTTTTCGGAGGTTCCTGTCTTTGCCGCAATATCGTATCCGGGAACATAGGCATTTTTAGCGCCGCCCTCGCCGCTAACGCCCTCGATCAGCGCTTCTGTAACTGCCTTTGCCGCCTCTTCGCTGATCACGCGCTTGCCCCCTGCGCTTTCATGCTCGGAAACAACGTTTCCCTCCGCATCCAGCACGCGCTCCACCACGTAGGGTGTAACGTCGATGCCGCCGTTCGCCACAGTTGCCACGGCTGTCAACTGTTGTATCAGCGAAACCTTAAAGCGTTGGCCGAAGGCGGCGGTTGCAAGCTCGGTTGCGCCGAGATTTTCTTCCTTATGAAAGATGCCGAGCGCCTCGCTCGGCAGATCGATCCCTGTCTTTTTGAAATAACCGAAGCTCTCCATATAATCATAGAAAATTTTCGATCCGATGCGCTCCGCGATCTGCATCATGGTTGGATTGCAGGACATCTGCAGTCCGTAGGAAAGCGTAAATCCGCTTCCGTGCCCCGTCACCTTGTGGCATTTGATGCGCCAGCCGCCAACGGTGTGATAGCCGTGGCAGGAGAAGCAGTCGCTCATTTTAGCGGCGCCCGAATCCAGAGCCGTTGCAACGGTAATGATCTTAAAGGTAGATCCCGGCTCGTAAAGCTCGCTGACGGCCTTGTTGGACCACATTACCTCCATCAAATTCTTTTTATAGGCCTTGTATTCGGGGCTTCCGCTTGCGTAGCCGGAGGAAAGGAGCTTTGCTTCCGAAACCGCATCCAGCGCGTAGGGATCGGAGGGATCAAAGGGGGAGGCGGTCGCCATGGCAAGGATCGCGCCCGTGCTCGTGTCCATAACGATGCCACAAACGCGGTTTTCAACGTCGTGGTTGATGCGAATGCATTCGATCTGATACTCCAGCCGTCTTTGGATATAGCTGTCGATCGTGGTCACAAGGCTGTATCCGTCCTTGGGTGGCACGTAGGTTGCGTATTCGATAGGAAGCTCGTTGCCTGCGGCATCCTTGGCGTAAAGATAATATCCGTCCTCGCCGCGAAGCAGTTTCTCATATTGATATTCAAGACCGTAAAGTCCCTGGTTATCGCTACCAACGAAGCCGAGCAAATGCGCCGCCAGCGTCCCCTCGGGGTAATCTCTGGAGTATTGTGCCTCCGTGAAAACGAGATCCGATAGCGATTCCTTTTCGATCCAATCGATCACGGCGCGATATTCGGTTTCCGAAACCGCCTTTTTCGCTGTCACGTCCAAAACGGAGGTGTTCTGTATCTTTTTAAGGAGTGCATCCTTGTCGAGCGAAAGCAGGGAAGCAAGTCCCTCCGAGATGATCGTATCGTACGGCGTACCGCTTGCCTTGATGGCCGCCTTGATCTGTTTTGTAGAGAGAAAAACGCGCCAGGTGATCGAATGCGTCGCCAGAAGGTTCATATCGCTGTCGTAGATCGATCCGCGCTTGGCACGAAGTGTGGAAGTGGTCGTGATCTGATCGAAAACCTTATCCTTATAATATGCATATTTTCCGATCTGCAGTCGCAGAAGATTCGCGGCAAGATAAAGCGCGAAAATTGCCATAGCCAGCCCGATGGCGATCGTGCGCCTTCTCGTTATATGCAATGCGCTTTTTGCACCGATTGTGTTGTTTTTCATTCCTTTGCTCCGTGAAAATAAAAAAATGTAGCGATCACCGCAGGAAGCGGTCATCGCTACATTTTATGGAAGCATGGTTGGCTTTATGATTCAATTTTATTGATTCATTGCCACGATCTCTTCTTCGATCTCCTCGGGCATTTCCTCGCTTTGGGCAATATAGCCCCCCTCGCTTGCGGGCATAAGTCCGTTCAGTGCACCGAAGGAAAACATCAGCGTGCAGATCAAAAGGGCAGAGCAAGCCGCAGAAAGCGCCGTGCGAAGAGGGAAGGCCTTGATCGTCTTTTCGGGCGCGGGTGCCTCCTTGATCGTCAGCTTTTTGTTGATATAGGTAAGAACCGACTGGAGCGCAACGGAACGGGTATTGCTCGTAATCGTCGTGGGAAGATTCGATTTTTCCTGCTTTTCTCTCGCCTTCATTCGCATATAGCCGCCAAGTGTATATTCGTTTTCGCCGTTAACTACGGTGAAGCGTTGCTTCATATTATTATATAAGGTATCATAAACGTTGGTTTCCATCTTGCACTTCTCCTGTTTTAAACTTTTTCTGCGATCCGCAGTTTTGCGCTTCTTGCGCGCGGGTTATGGTTGAGCTCGTCCTCTGAGGGGAGAATGGGCTTTTTATTCACGTGTTGGATGAGAGGCTTCTTACCGCAAACACAAACGGGGAAATCTCTCGGGCAGGTGCATCCGGTCGCAAGCGACTGGAAGGTTTGCTTAACGATTCGATCTTCCAGGGAATGGAAGGAGATAACGGCGATGCGCCCGGTGGGGCAAAGCCGTCTTGCCGCCGCCTCGATGGCAGGGCGGATAACATCGAGCTCCGCATTCACCTCAATGCGAATGGCTTGGAAGGTTCTTTTTGCGGGATGGGGCCCGTCCGCTCTTGCGGCGGCGGGAATTGCGCTCTTGATGATGTCAGCAAGCTCCAGCGTGGTGTCAATGGGCTTTTCTGCGCGGCGTGTGCAAATTGCGGCGGCAATGCGGGGAGCAAAACGCTCCTCTCCGTAATCGAAGATGATCTTTTTCAGCATTTGCTCGCTGTATGTATTAACAACCTTGTGCGCGTCAAGCTCAGCCGTGATGCACATGCGCATATCAAGTCTTGCATCATTCATATAGCTGAAGCCGCGGGCTGCATCGTCAAATTGCGGGGAACTGCATCCGAGATCTGCAAGAACGCCGCCGAGATTTTTGATCTCAAGACGCTCAAGCACGGAATCCAGCTCTGAAAAATTTTCATTGATGAAGGTGATCTTGTCGAGATGATCCTTCAGTCGAACCTTTGCGGCAGCAATTGCGTTTTCGTCCTGGTCAAAGCAGATCAGTCTGCTGTTTTCGCCAAGGCGCTTTGCAATCTCAAGAGAGTGGCCGCCGGCACCTGTCGTGCAGTCGACGTAGGTGTAACCGTCACGGATGTTCAGTGCCTCAATGCATTCGTATAAGAGAACGGAGGTGTGTAAAAATTCTGTCGTTGCCATTGTGTGCCTCCGGAATAGGTTTGATTATAAGCCGTATTGGCGCATGATCTCGCGCATCTTGTCGTAGTTGCGGGAGCTTTCGCGCTCGTTCCAAAGCTTTTCAGACCAGATGCGGATCTGCTTGCCCGCACCAACGAACACCATGTTTTCGTTTTTGTCGATTTTTGCGTGTTCCATCAGTCTGTCGTCAAGAATAATGCGTCCGCTTGCATCGGGAATACATTTCTGCGCGGCGCCGAGAATAAAGTCCTGAAATTCATCCGCATCTGCCTCGGGGAGCTTGCAGATCTTGTCCACGTATGCCTCCCAATCCTCTGCGGTGTAAATGGAGAGATATGCATCGAATTTTCTGGTGATGTAAAATTCCTTGCCCAGCTCGTCGCGGAATTTAGAAGGGATAAAAACGCGCTTCTTTGCATCCATCGAATGTGTATAAGAACCAACGAAGGACATATGCATAGTCTCCTTTCCTGAAAAATTCTGATATTCGGGGAAATCGCCCCACAAATGGATGAAAAAGGGATTTTACCTTCACAACGCCCCACTTCAACCCA
>JAZQWS010000153.1:0-1065 GCA_045632465.1 Eubacteriales bacterium | reverse complement strand
GCTGAAGGCGCTTTCGATCGTCGGCCGCTTTAAGGCAATCAAAACCGCGAGGCCGGAAACTGTGATCGGCATCTGCGGATGCATGGCCGCCGAGCCGCATATGGTTGAGCATATCAAAAAGAATTTTCATTTCGTCACCTTCACCTTAGAGCCGAATCGCCTCTTCCGCCTCCCGGAGCTTCTTTCCAAGGCGCTCCTCGATCAGCGCAGAAGCTTCGTGCTCGGCGAGGATGACGGGCGCATTGCCGAGGGAATGCCCATCCGCAGAACAAATGCACACAAGGCCTATGTTTCAATTATGTACGGCTGTAATAATTTCTGCTCCTATTGCATCGTTCCTTACGTGCGCGGCAGGGAAAGAAGCCGTGAGAGTGCGGCCGTGCTCGAAGAATGCCGTTCCTTGATTGCAGACGGTGTGAAGGAGATCACCCTCCTTGGTCAAAACGTCAATTCCTATCGCTCGGATATGAGCTTTGCCGCCTTGATCTCCGCGATCGCGGAAATGGAAGGGGATTTTATCATCCGCTTTATGACCAGCCACCCGAAGGACGTATCGGACGAGCTGATCGCCGCGATGAAGAAATACAGCGGCAAAATTGCCCCCTGCTTCCATCTCCCCCTCCAGGCGGGAAGCGACCGTGTCTTGAAGGCAATGAACCGAACCTACACCACCGAGCATTACCTTTCCATCGCAAGAAAACTGCGCGAGGCCGTACCGGACATCGTTTTAACAACGGATATCATCGTCGCCTTCCCGGGCGAGGAGGAGGAGGACTTTCTCGGAACGCTGAAGATCGTCGAGGAGGTCGGCTTTGATATGATCTTCTCCTTCATCTTCTCTCCGCGTGAGGGAACCAAGGCCGCGAAAATGGAAAACACGATCACCGAGGAAGAGAAGAATGACCGCATGGCCCGCCTTCTTGCCCTGCAAAAGGAGATCGCCTTGGAGAAGAATCTTCCGTACCAAGACAGAACCGTTCGCATCCTCGCAGAGGATAATGCGCGCGAGGGCGAGGGAAACTATATCGGAAGAACGGCGGGCGGAAAGCTCGTGCGTTTCACGGA
>JAZQWS010000152.1:0-1774 GCA_045632465.1 Eubacteriales bacterium | reverse complement strand
GCCCCCTTTGCGCCGAAGGATCTGAAGTGCGATCTCGTGATCTGCACGCACGATCATCTTGACCACGTGGATATTGACGCGATCCCCGAAATGGATAAGCAGATCCCCTTTTACGCGCCCTCGCACGCGGAGAAAACGCTCAGAGCTTGCGGCGTGGAAAAATATTACCCCTTTGACGAGGGCGAAAAATACGTGCTCGGCGGCTTTGAGATCGAAGCGGTGTACGCTTTGCACAGCGTGCCGGCGATCGGCGTTCTCATTCGTCACGGCGGCGTAACGCTGTACATCTCGGGAGACACGGAATACAATACCAAGCTGGAAGGCTTAAAGGATAAAGGCATCGACGTGATGATCATTTGCATCAACGGCCGCCTCGGCAATATGAACGCGGCAGATGCCGCCAAGCTCACAAAAATTCTTTCCCCGCGCATTGCCATCCCCACACATTACGGAATGTTTGAAAGCAACACGGAAGATCCGAAGGCCTACACCTCGAAAATTGATTGCGGCTATATTCTGGATTACAACCGCGAATACGACGTAAAGGAGATGCTTCGCAATGTTTGATCTGAAGGGAAAAACCGCTCTCGTTACGGGAGCAACGCAGGGAATCGGCTTTGAAATTGCGCAGCTACTGGCAAAGCAAGGCGCGACCGTCTTCGTTCACGGAAGAGCCGATCTCGGCAAATGCACCCGCGCCTCGGAAAAAATCAAGGGCAGTATCCCCGTGGTTGCCGACCTTTCGGAAAGCAACTGCGCGGAGCTTCTGTATGAAAAAACCGGCCCTGTGGATATCCTCGTGCTGAACGCTTCCGTGCAATATAAAAAAGCATGGGACGCCTTCACCGCGGAGGATTTTGATACGCAAATGAACTGCAATCTTCGCGCCTCCTATTTTCTGATACAGAAATATGCGGAGGCGATGAAAGAAAAGCACTTTGGCAGAATCGTTACGGTCGGAAGCTGCAATCAATACAATCAGCATCCCGAGCTCTCGCTCTACGCGGTTACCAAAGCGGCACAGTATAAGCTTGTGAAAAACATTGCCCCCGCGCTTGCGCCTTACGGTGTCACGGTGAATAACGTTGCCCCCGGCGCCATTGATACCCCGCGCAACGCCGCGATCGTAGAGGATGCCGAAAAGCGCACCGCCGTGGAGAAAAAAATCCCCTGCGGCCGATTCGGAAAAGCGGAGGAAATCGCATATCCGGTGCTTCTTCTTTGCTCGGATGAGGGCGCGTATATCACGGGCAGCGAGATCGTGATCGACGGCGGACTTTCGCTGAAATAAAACGAAAAACCAATACGAAAGAGGGAAAAATATGTCCATTCAAAATCTATTGGAGCTTTTCCATGAACAAAGAGAGGAAACCGAAAAGCGCATCGCGGACGGCATCGAAAAATATCGCAAGGGCGATCTTGAAATCTGCATTCGGGATAAAAACGGAGCACCCTTGAGGGGCGCGCGCCTTACCCTCTCGCAAAAGAATCACGAATTTAAATTCGGCGCCAATCTCTTTATGCTGGACGAGATGGAAAGCACCGAGAAAAACGAAAAATACAAAAAGGCCTTTGCCGAAACCTTCAATATCGCAACGCTTCCCTTCTATTGGAATTCCACCGAGCCCGAGCAGGGACATCTGCGCTATGAAAAAAACAGCACGCCGATGTACCGCCGCCCTCCCATCGATCTTTGCATCGAATTTTGCGAGCAAAACGGCATCGAGCCGCGCGAGCACTCCTTGGCCTACGTTTCGCATTTTCCAAAATGGCT
>JAZQWS010000151.1:0-9850 GCA_045632465.1 Eubacteriales bacterium | reverse complement strand
TAGCTACGTTTGCTATGCTTGATAAAAATGCGGGAGGAGCAAGCCCCTCCCCTACCTTCCACAGGGCTATATTGAACTACGATCGCATCAACAAAACTTAATCACCTAAAAAATATAAACGGTTACGATTAAAACAAACAGTAAAGTGGTAGGGGAGGGCCTTGTGTCCTCCCGTTAATTGTCTTTAATTAAATCAGTGCTTGTCAAGAAAAGAGGACAGAGAATGTAAAACACTCGCTGTCCTTTTCCTATCGGTACGAGTATATTGCTCTACGGCAGACACCCCTTGCGGAGGATTTTTTATATTCAAATGGATGAAAAATTATATTTTTCAGCAAAAGGAATCATCACGGTATTTGTTTTTTACCATTTTTGAAAAGCGCGCCGGATTGCTTCTTTTCGAAAAAACTTGCTTTAATTTTCACGGTGGGTTGATTTTTTGTTTTGTGTGTGCTAAAATGAAGTTGCGCAAAAACGCAATGAAACGGAGAATGCAATGATTTACAAGAATATGGAAATACACAATGCCGCCGAGCTTTTTGCGGGCGAGGGCGGCGGCGCCTGCTGGAGCCGATATCCCGCCTCGGTTTGCGAGCACTTTGAAAGGGACGGCGCGAGAATTCAGGCAAAATACTGCAGCGGCGTTGAGCTTCGCTTCGTTTTGAAGGGGGGCTCTGCGCGGCTTCGGCTTCGGAGCACGAGCGTTGGTCGCTATCATATTTACCGCGGCGGCGTTCAGGGCGGATGGTATGATCACGAGACAGGAGCCATCTCCCCCGAGGGAACGGAGATTCTGATCGAGCGCAAGGAACAGCCGCTGCTGGAGCGGATGCATAAGGATCAGCAGTTGCCTTGGGATCCGAATTTGATCCGCGTGATTTTTGACAGAGGCCGATTTGAGATTCTGGATGCGGAGGGAGATATTTGTCCCCCGACGGCGGAGCAAACGCCGAAAAAAACGATTCTCTTCTACGGATCCTCGATCACGCACGGATCGAACGCCATGAACAACAGCAACACGTGGCCGGCTTGGGTGGCGCACGCGCTTTCGATGGATGCGCTGAACAAGGGGCTGGCCGGCAGCTGCTGCATGGAGGAGGAAACGGTTTCTTATCTCGGCGCACTCGGCAGGGAAGGGCAATGGGACGTTGCCGTTTTGGAGCTTGGGATCAACGTGCTTAGCTGGGAAGAGGAGCGCCGCCGCCTTCACGTGGAAAAAACGCTGGACCATATCGCGGGGCAAAATCCGGAGAAGCCCGTCTTTGTTATCTCGCCGTTTTATAGCAATGCCGATTATGCGGGAAGCTCGGCACCTGCCGCTTGGCGGGAAACTGTTCGCTCTGTGATTGCAGAGCGCGCATATCCCAACGTGACCTATATTCCCGGGGATGAGATTCTTTCGGATATGCGCGGCATTTCCGCAGACGGCGTTCATCCTTCGATCTACGGCGTTGCTGAAATTGCAGAAAAGCTGACGGCGCGGATGCGCACCGTTCTTGAAAAATAAAAATCCGCTCGTATGAGAGTCCTTGTATAAAATCGGATGGATTGGGATAAAATTTCTCCAAATGCATCGTATAGGAGAAAATTATGAAAAAGATCATCTGCAAAAAGGAATATGATACGGAGCGCGCCACCCTTTTGAAAACCAACGCCGTCGGCGATTTCGGTGACCCCGAGGGATACGAGGAGCTTCTTTATAAAATGGAGGACGGCTCGTATTTTCTGCTCGTTCGCGGCGGCGCGGATTCAAAATATCCGAGGGAGGATATCAAGCGCATCTCGAAGGCTGCGGCGGAAAAAATGCTTTGAAAAGAAAAATAAAAAAACAAAAACGCTCGGAGCGAAAATGAAAACGCTCCGAGCGTTTTTGTCCATATATGAAAACAATTGTTTGCATAAAACGCGATTTTTTACAAGAAATCAGAACCAACGGTTGCTTTTTGCGCAGCTCGTTTGCTTTTTGAATTTTTAAAAACGAACAACGGAAGGAGGCACGATTCGGGGAGCGGCGGCGATTTTTGCTCACCGCGCGCAGAAGATCGGGAGTTGACAAAAAGGGCGCGAATGTTTATAATGTAAGTAACGGAAAGCGCGAGGCCTTTTTCGCGCATAGTGACATTAAAGGAGAAACGTTTATGGAGCTTGTTTTGTTAACGGCGCTTGGCGTTGGCGGCGCAACGCTGGCGGGTGCCGCGCTCGGTTTTATCTTTAAGAAGATTTCGCACACCTTCAGCGATATCGTGCTTGGCTTTGCGGCGGGCGTGATGCTCTGCGCTTCGGTGGTGGGGCTGATTCTGCCCGCCCTCAGAGACGGCGGATGGGAATCGCTTTTGCTTGTGGTCGGCGGCATTTTTGCGGGCGCACTGTGCCTGAATCTCGTGGATCGCCTCGTTCCGCACCTGCACGCAATGGCGGGTGACAAGGAGGAAGCGCACCCCGAAAGCAATCAGCGCCTCGACAAGGTGTTCCTTTTCGTGCTTGCCATTGCCATCCATAATCTGCCCGAGGGCATCGCCGCAGGCGTTGGCTTCGGAACGGGCGACGTCAGCGGAGCGCTCTCCGTGGCGCTTGGTATTGCCCTGCAGAATATCCCGGAGGGCATGGTGATCATCGGGCCGATGCTGGCGGCGGGTGTTTCGCCGAAGAAAACGCTGTTGGTTGCCTCCGCAACGGGTGCGATCGAGGTTGTCGGCACGTTTATAGGCTATTTCGCCGTGAGCATTTCGGCGGCCGTTTTGCCCTTTGCGCTGGCCTTTGCGGGCGGAACGATGCTCTACGTGATCAGCGACGAGATGATTCCCGAAACGCACGCGCACGGAAACGAGCGCGGCGCGACCTATGCTTTGCTCATTGGATTCTGCCTGATGCTTGCCATGGATCTTTTTCTCGGATAACGTAAAGATGCACAAAAACAAAATGGCGTTTTTAGTTAAAAGGTAGAAATTGGCGCATAAAAGAATAGAAAGAAAAGGATAATACTTGACTTATCTATCTTATTATGTTATTATTAATATCGACCTAATGGCATTGTCGGATGGCCCTCGATGGGCAACCGCCCGTCGATGCTCATTCGGCAAAACGGCGCCGCCCGCCGAGCGGTGTCCGTAAAAATACAGGCATAAGAAAAAAAGGAGAAAAAACCATGAAAACAAGAATCCTTAGTCTCTTGCTCGTTCTTGTTATGGCTGTTGGTATGCTTGCATCCTGCGGTGGTGGCCCTACTACCTGCACCAACCATACCGATGCAGACGGCAACCTCAAGTGCGATACTTGCGGCGCTGACGTTGCTTGCACCAACCACGTTGACAAGAACCACGACCAGAAGTGCGATGCGTGCAAGACCGCAGTTCCCTGCGAGCACGAAATCGACGAGGACGGCTTCTGCGCTTGGTGCGATTACATTAAGTGCATGAAGCACATCGACCGTGACCATAACCTCGTTTGCGATAACGACGGCTGTGATGAGGCGGTTGCATGTACGAACCACGCTGACCGTATTGTTGACGCAAAGTGCGACTGGTGCGGCGTTGCGTACTCTTGCCCCCTTGCTGAGCACGCGGACGCAAACCAGGACGGTGCTTGCGATGAGTGCCTCTACCTCCTCGAGAACTTCGACTTCCCCTGGGCAGAAGGCTCCACCACTCTCACCTTCGAGATGACCGACCACTCGAACGGCCAGGAGCTTCCCTCCGGCTGTAAGAACTGGATGGCAGGCGAGACCACCGGTACCGCTTCCATGACCGAGCAGGCTACCGTTGAGAGAAACGATACCGCTTACGTTGCTACCAAGCTTAACGTTAAGTACACGTATCTTCCCGACAACGATCCTAACTACTCCTGGTCCAAGAACTACGAGAGAATCAACACCAACCAGTCCAAGGGTATCTACTCTGATATGTACTGTAACTTCGTTTACGACCTTATGGGCGCATCTCTTCTTGGTTGCTTTGCAAACCTGAAGACCTCTAAGGCTGCGAACTACTTCGAGTTCTACGGCGACGATGATTACGGCACCACCGTTGGTGACTCCACCGGTTACATGTACGAGTACATGACCTCCCTTTCCATCGATGAGACCAAGATGTACCTCGTTGCATCCGACTACTTCATCGACCTTATCCGTGCTTACTACTGCGTTCCCGTTGACATCGCAATGCTCAACGACCTTGCAGCAAACGACATTCTTGGTCTTGGCCGCCAGAACACCGTTACCGACTTCGCTAACGCTGTTCTTGAAAACCAGTGGACCTACGACCTGCTCCTGAAGTACTGCGCTACCTACGGTGACGCAACTGTTTCCTCCGACAAGAAGGGCTTTGCAATCGCTCAGCACTCTCTGTCTGCTGCAGGTCTGCTTTACACCTCTTCCGTTCGTCTCTTCACCGACGAGAGAAGAGTTGCAGGCAACTCCTTCACTCCCGATGGAACCAACTCTCCCTACAGCTATGCTGAGTCCAACGATACCTTCTATGCTCTCGCTGAGGCTCTTGAGAGAATGGTAACCTCCTCCGGCGTTGTTCGTTTCACTAAGAGCGATACCACCGGTCTTGGCTCCAACCTTCTGTACATCCGTGAGCAGTTCACCAACCACAAGGTTCTCTTCGGCGGCGTTATCCTTCTTGGTTCTCTTGAGTATCAGGATTACCAGAACATGAAGACCGGCGACGGTGAGGGCTTCATGGTTGTTCCCGTTCCGCTTTACACGGCTTACAACCCCGAGACCAATGACATCTACTCTACTCAGGTGCACAACGTTGGTCGTATCGGTGCTATCTCCGTTAAGACCACCAAGTTCTCCGAGTGCTCCGCATTCCTGAACTATCAGTCTACTCACTCCAGAAACGTTAAGGAAACCTACTACAACTACGACCTTCTGTACTCCGTTGTAGGTGGTGACAGCGAAGAGATCCTGAATGCTAACAAGCTGATGCTTGACCTGCTTCGTGCATCCGTTATCACCGGCTTTGACAAGGCATACGAGGATTCCTCCGCCCTGTTCAGCCCCAACGAGAAGGTTACCACCATCGACGGTGAGAAGACCTTCATCAACCTGAAGTGGCACGATATCCTTGACCAGGGTAGCTACCAGAGAGCGAACACGATTCGTACCTACTACGAGCAGCTGAAGCCCGCTAAGGAGACCTGCATGGGTCGTCTGTTCAACAACGGTTACACCATGCTTCCCGCATAATTTCAGCTTGATTGAAATTTAAAAATTTCATATTCCAAGGCTTATATGATTGGTTTTTCCTTTCATGACCGCCAAGGAAAAAGCGCCGCCCGCGCCTCCGAAAGGAAGCGCGGGCGGTTTATTATTTGTATAAAATATGATGATGCGGATAACTCACGTTTTTGGCTTGCGCTTTTTAAAGCAATGGCAAAAGAAGCGTCATGATCGGGAGCGTCAGAATGCTGAGGATCGTGCTGAGCAGCACGGTGGAGGCGGCTTCCTTCTGTCCCTCGCCGAGAATCTCGGAGAAGTTCAGCACGATGGAGGCAACCGGGCAGCAGCAGATGATGTAGAGAACGGCCTTCATGCCGCCGTCCACGGGGAGGAAAACGAGCATGAGGAAGGCGATCAGAGGCATCAGGAATTGCTTCATAGCGATGGCGGCATAGATGGGCTTGGTGGTAACCATTTGCTTCGGGCTCGTGGTTGCAAGGCGCATACCCATGATCAGCATGGAGATCGGCGTTGCCATTCTTCCGATAAGAGAGATCATGCTGTCAAGACTTTCGGGCAGGACGATTTCAAAAACGAAGAAGGGAATTGCCACCACAAGCGAAAACATCGCGGGGTTGAGAAAGATCTTTTTGAAGCTCACGTATTTGAGATTCTGCGAGATGATGGCCGCCGCCAATGTCCAGCCGATGATGTTCATGATGATCGCGTAAACCGAGGTGTAGATCAGGAGGCCGGAGGCCGTTTCGGGATAGAGGGCTTCGAGGATCGGAATGCCGAAGAAGGCACAGTTTCCGAGCGAGCAAGCGATCGTCATAATGCGGTACAGCGGATTTTTCATGCGCTTTCGGAAGATCAGGAACGCAATGCCGAGCATGAGAAGCTGGGCAAGAAGCGCAAGCAGGGCGAAAATGCCGATGCTTCCGAGCATTTCCATCGAGAAGGTGGCGCTTTTGAAGGTGTAAATACTGAGGCAGGGCTGGCAAACGTATAGCAGGATCTTAGAGAGAGATGGCATGCAGTCATCGCTCACCATGTTTTTCTTTTTCAGAACGTAGCCCGGAACGGCGGCCGCCAATAAGACGGCAACGGCGCCGAGCGCAACGAAAAACGTTTTCATATGGATTAGAACCTCACGCGGATCAGATTTTTATAAGGAACGGTAAGAACGGAAATTTCGGACGCGCGATCCTTGAAAACAACGTCATCTGCAAAAACAGCAACGTCTTCGGAGAAGAGATGCGTGGCAACGTTTTCATAAAAATCGCCAAAGAAGCTTTTGTAGCTTTCCTCGCCAAAGGCGTTATTGGCAACCTCGCACTTATAAACGTAGCAATAGCCGTCTGCATAGGCAACCTTGGCGCATTCGCCGACGGAGAGAGATTTTGCGGTGGAAACGATGTCCTCTCCGGTGGATTTCTTGAAGCCTTCGGTATAAGCTGAGCCATCGGCAAAGTAATAAACCGTGTCTGCTCCCTCGGGATAGCTTGCGTAATGCTCCGATGCGATGCCGTCAAAGATCGCCTTTCGGAAGCTTCCGCTTGCGATCTCGGTGTCCAGCATTTCCATGATCTGCGCGCGCTTTTCAATTTCTGCTCCCAAGAGCGGGCGGGTAACGTATGCGCCTTCATCGTCGATATCCACTTTGAGATTCCCGTCCTCATCCTTTGTTGTGCTGAAGGTGGTTTCGGTGCGGATAAAGAGCAGGCGCGCGGCGGTGTAATTCTCTTTCAGGTAAAGATTGCATTCCGTGAGACGCGTGCCGGCGGTTTCGCCGCTGATGCCGTAGTAGAGCGCTTGCGCGTTTTCTGCCTTGTAGAGAAGCAGGGCAATGCCCTCAAGATCAGAGAAGGAATATCCGAATTCGGCGGCAAGAGCATCAAAGGTATCCTTGTTCCCCTCGGCGCGGTAGGTCAGAATTTCCTCGGCGGCCTTTTTGGCAGCCTCCCTTGCGGCACTCTTTTGCGCGGTGGATGCGGCGGCATCAAAGAGCGCGGCCGAGATGAGAACGCGCGTTACGTATTCCTTTGCGCCAATGGCGAGAAGCTCGCCCTGCGTTTTTCCGCTTTCGGCATCCGAAGAAAGCCAGAAGGACTCGGTATCCTCTGCGCCCTCCACGCCCGCAAGCGCGCGCATATGGTTGAATTTATAATAGGAAAGGAGATACGAGTAGGTCGCGCGGTCAGCAATCGTTCCGCTGTAGCGCGCGTAGGTCTTTGTGCCCAGCGCCAGGCTCACGGCGCTGAGCACCGCGGCAAGCAGGAGCAGCGCAGAGAGAAAGATAAGAATAAAGTTGCGCAAGAAATGCGAGGGGGCTTGCGCCTTTTCCGTTGTAGAACTTGGATGGTTCATTGTGATGCGTTTTCTCCTTTTGTTTCGCTGTTTTTTGCTTCTGCATAGCAGAGAAGAATGCGGAGGGCGGCATCCTCGCCGCGCTCGCCCTTGCCGAGACGGTAGGTCACGCAGGGGGTCGGCGCAGAGCGCAGGATCAGGCCGGGAATTTTTTCGAAAACAACAGACCAGGCCGCAAGATCCGGCACCTCGGGATAGAAGAAGAGGCGCTCGTCCTTCTGCTCGGTTCTGCGGATGCGGCTCTGCTCCGAAAGGGCGCGCAGGAGCGAAAGCTTCGTCAAGGCCGTAACCTCCTTGGGCGGATCGCCGAAGCGGTCTGTAAATTCATCCAGGATATCCATGCGGTCTTCCTCGGTGGCGATCAGGGAGATCTTCTTATACATCTCCATGCGCGCAGAGGAGGAGGCTATATAGCGCTCGCTGATATGCGCGTTCTGCGGGAAATCCACGGTTGCCTCGAAGGGGGGCGCAGGGGCTTCACCCTGCTCTTCAAGAACAGCCTCGGCGAGCAGGCGCACGTAGAGCTCGTAGCCCACGCCGTCGATATATCCGTGTTGCTCCGCACCGAGAAGGTTGCCCGCACCTCGGATCTCCAGGTCGCGCAGGGCGATCTGGAAGCCCGCGCCGAATTCGGCGTAGGCACGGATGGTGGAAAGTCGCTTTTCCGCAACCTCCGAGAGAACCTTGCCGGGGCGGTAGGTGAAATAAGCGTAGGCCTGGCGGCATCCGCGCCCAACGCGGCCGCGGATCTGATGCAGCTGGGCAAGTCCCATGCGGTCGGCATTTTCGATGATCAGAGTATTGGCGGAAGGAAGGTCGATGCCGGTTTCGATGATCGTGGTGCAAACGAGAACGTCGATCTCGCCGCGGATCAGCATCTGCCAGATATCCTCCAGCTCCTCGCGCTCCATCTGGCCGTGGGCATAGGTGATCTTGGCTTCGGGGAATTCCTTCATCAGCCGCCCTGCCACGAGGTCGATGTTTTCCACGCGGTTGTAAAGATACAGCACCTGGCCGCCTCGGATCAGCTCGCGGCGGATGGCATCCGCGATCACAACGTCGTCATGCTCCAAAACATAGGTTTGCACGGGGCGGCGATCCACGGGTGCTTCGTCTAAGATCGACATATCCGAGATGCCGTTCATTGCCATGTTCAGCGTTCGGGGAATGGGGGTGGCGGTTAAGGTCAGGGTATCCACGCCCGCGGCCATCTGGCGAAGCTTCTCCTTTTGGCTAACGCCGAAGCGCTGCTCCTCGTCCACGATCAGGAGGCCGAGATCCTTGAAAACAATTTTTTTCGAAAGAAGCTTGTGCGTTCCGATCAGAATGTCGGTTTCGCCGCGCGCCACGCGCCGCAGGATCGCCTCCTGCTGCTTCGGCGTGCAAAATCTGGAAAGCATCTCCGTGCGCACGGGATAGCCGCGCATACGCGAAAGTGCGGTTTGGTAATGTTGGAGCGCCAGGATCGTGGTGGGAACGAGGATGGCAACCTGTTTGCCGCCGAGAATGGCCTTGAAGGCGGCGCGCATCGCAACCTCGGTTTTTCCAAAGCCAACGTCGCCGCAAAGCAGGCGGTTCATGGGGATGGGCTTCTGCATATCCGCCTTGATCTCCTCAATGGCGCGCAGCTGGCAGGGGGTGGGCTCGTATTCGAAGGCGGAATCAAATTCGTCCTCCATCTCCGAGTCCGCAGGGAAGGCAAAGCCGGGGGTGCGCTGGCGGCGCGCGTAAAGCGCAACGAGATCCTTCGCAATGTCCTTGGCGGCGCTCTTTGCGCGGCTCTTCGTGCGGGACCAATCCGTGCCGCCCATGGTGGAGAGCTTCACCTTGCCGTCCTTGTCCTTGGCGCCGATATATTTGCCGATCATTTCCAGGCGGTCGCAGGGAACGAAAAGCTTATCCGTGCCCGCGTAGCGGATGGTGATATAGTCGCGCGTGATACCGCCAACGGTCACCGTGCTGATGCCCTCAAAAAGACCGATACCGTAGTTTGCATGCACCACGTAATCGCCAACCGAGAGGTCTGCGTGCGAAAGAAGGCGCTGTCCCGCCCCGCCCGCTTTCTTCAGAATGCGACTGCGGCGGCGATTTGCGAGAACGGCACGACCGAGATCCTTGTGCATGGAGAGAACGGCGATTTTCGGCATCAGAAGATCAAAACCGGTCTCCAAAGGATCGACCGTAATATAAATATTGCCATTTTGCAAAGAATTATAGTCAAAATTCTTGTTTTCGTAGATGGGAATGGCGGCAATGTCCTCGGCCGCCAGGGCATCCTTCAGCGACTGCGCACCGGCTACGTTTTCGCAAACG
>JAZQWS010000150.1:0-5446 GCA_045632465.1 Eubacteriales bacterium | reverse complement strand
GATCGGAAATGACGGCGCAAACGACGTGCTTGCGGCACTTTTGGTGGATGGAAGGATCTCGCCGCTCGGCTTCCGCTACGGAACGGACGGCTACACCATAAGAAGCGAAAAAATTGACGAAACGGAATATCTGATCCTCGCGGGCGGACGGCCGCGCGCGACGATCTACGCGGTTTATCGCTATTTTGAAAAATTCTGCGGATGCCGCTGGTTTTGGGACGGCGACCGCATTCCCTACGGCGATCTGCCTTTTTCCGTCATTTCGCTTTGCGAATCGCCGCGCTTCGACTATCGCGGTATCCGCTATTTTGCGCACCGCAGTCTGCACCGCTTCCAAGCCGTGCAATGGGGCTTTGCTGACTGGAAAAACGAGATCGATTGGATCCTCAAAAGCCGCTTAAATCTCTTTATGCTGCGAATTGGAATCGACGATCTTTTCCAGAAAGCATTTCCCGACATCGTTCCCTATCCCAACCGAGATCTCCCTCTCCCCGAATCGACCAAGGGATATGACGACCACAACCTCTTCTGGTCGCTTGAATACCGCGGAGAGCTTCGCAAGAAGATCCTAAAATACGCCTTTGAGCGTGATCTGATGCATCCCGACGATACGGGCACGATGACACATTGGTATTCGCGCACGCCGATCGCATTCCTTGAAAAGAAGAAGCCCACGCTTCTTTCACAAAGCACCGCCGGATATTCCGAGCAGACGGGCCTCGTTTTTGATATCCGTGAAAAGAAGAATATGGAATACTACGAGCATCTGACCGACACGCACGTGAAGGAATACGGCCAAGGTGAGATCTTCCATACCATAGGACTTGCCGAGCGAATGTACTCGGCGGACCGGGAAGAAAATCTGCGGATGAAGCTTTTCGTTTACCGAAGAATTGCGGAGAATCTCCGAAAGAAATATCCGAATGCAAAGCTTTTCCTTGCAAGCTGGGACGTTTGGATTAAATATACGCCCGAGGAAGCAAGGGATCTGCTTCGGGAGCTGGATCCGAATCAAACCATTTTCTTTGATTACACCTCCGAATCGGAAAGCGGAAACGACTTCACGAAATGGGACGTTTTGGGCAAATTTCCTTGGATCTTCGGCATTTTCGGCGGCATCGAAAAGCAAAACGATATCCGCGGAAACTTTGCGCTGATGAACGAAAGGCTTACCCTTGCCAAGAGCGATACCATGTGCCGCGGTATGGTTTTCTGGCCCGAATTCTCACACGGAAATCCGCTGAATCTCTATTACCTTGCGCGAAATTCCTGGGAGGAGGACGTTATCCCTTTGGATGCGCTTCTTGAGGACTTCTGCGAAGCAAGATATGAAAAGGAAAATGCAGGCGCAATGCTTGCGATCTGGAAAAAAATGCTCCCGATTGCAAAGCTGATGACCTGGGCAGGACCGGCCGACGGATCTATGATCGGCGACGATCTCTATGAATATATCAAAGAACGCGCCCCCTTCAGCGTGGAGGAAGGTGAGAAAAACGAGATCATTCTTGCGCCTTTTATGGAAACGAAGGCTACCGCTATGCAGATCCTTACGATGCTGACCGAAATCCCACTTGACGATGAGAAGACGAGAAGAGATGCTTTCGACGTTGCGAGAACCGTGATCGGTCGCTTTATCAACGCGGCCATTCTCCGCGCCGAAATAAGCTTTGCGAAAAAGGATGCCGAAGGGGTTGAAAAAGCTTCGCAAATCGCCGTTTCTCTTGTTGAAGCACTGGGGCTGCTTCTCGGCGGACACGAGGATTATTCTCTCCTTGCATCGCTTGAACGGCTGAAGGTGGAAACGGACGTCAATCCCAATTTCGAAAGAACGCTCAAGAACAACGCAGAGGATCGGTACAATCGCGCGCATATCTACGAAAACGCCGTTTATCTCTATCTGCCCGAGACAAGGCTTTGGCTGGATGCGGCCGTGAAGGCGGCGAAGGCAGGCGCTCCGCTCAAGGCAGGGGATTTCGCAGAAGATTTTGAGAAGATCCGCGCCGTTTATTTCGATACGCCGCTTGCCGAGATGAAGCGCGAGAGCAAGCCGCTTGCAGAGGTGGCCGAGCAGGCAAAGGAAATCATCGGTAAGCTGAAATAAATCGAAAATTAGAGAAAAGTATGCTGTTTTATACAGAATAATCGGTTTTCTTTCCAAAAAAACAGGTGTATAATATCCGTAACTCCATCCTTACAAAAAGGAGAAACATGAAATGATACTTCCGAGAGTGAAAAAATATACGGCAATCGGCGGCCGCTTTACGGGCGAGATCCGCATTTGCCCGATCTCTGCCGCGGGCGAAAAGCTCCGCCATTATCTCAAGGCCTTTTGCCCCGACCTGAAAGCCTTTGAGGGCGAGGATGCTACGGTGCATTTTGAAAACCGAGAGATGCCGAATGGCGCATATACGCTTTCCGTGCAGGAAAACGGAATCTTTATCGGCTACGGTGACGCGGAAGGACTTCGCAACGCGGCCGCCTCTCTTTCCTTTCTTGTGAAGAAGGAGGGGATCGATTGCGCGGAGATTGAGGATGCGCCCGATAACGCCTTCCGCGCTTGTCTTATTGACCTTGCGCGCGGCTACGTTGCAATGGATGCGCTGAAGGAGCACATCGTTCGTATGGCAAAGCTCAAATACAGCGTTTTGCACCTGCATCTGATGGACAGACAGACTTATTGCTTGGAATCCGACGTTGTTCCGAATCCGGACGGACACAGGCTATATTCCAAAGAGGATATGCGCGAGCTGATCTCGCTCGCGATCGGCCTCGGGATGGAAGTGATTCCCGAGATTGAATTTCCCGGCCACGCCGTGAATCAGCTGAAGGCACTCCCCGTGCTTGCTTGCGATCTGATTGACAAGCGCGCGGCAATCGAAAAGGTGCGCGCCGCAAAGAGCGAGAGAAAAATGGAATTCGTTGACAGCGAGCGCGGCGTTAGCCAATGGGCGGTTTGCCCCGGCAAGGATAGCACCTACGAGATCTACGAAAGAATTATTGACGAGATCTGCGCTCTCTTCCCCGGCAAATATCTCCATATCGGCGGCGATGAATTCGAATTTCCGAGTCTTGCCGCGCACACGCATTGGGACAACTGCTACGCCTGCCGCGCAAGAATGGAAAAGGAGGGCTTTTCCTCCACGAGAGAGCTTTATTATTACGGCTTACACCGCCTGCATAAGATGCTCAAGGCGCGAGGCAAGCGTATGGCCGCTTGGAACGATCAGATCGATGTTTTTAAACCGCTCGAAATTCCAAAAGATACCCTGATCTATTTTTGGCACGGCACGCTTCTCACCAAGGAAAAGGGCGTTTTCCAAAAGCTTCTCGACCTCGGCTTTGACGTTGTCAACGCGCATTATAAGTACACTTATTTCGACCACGACGGAGAGATGCAGGAAAGCAACATCCGCACGTGGACGACGAAAACGGATACGCTCGGCGAGCCCGAGCTTCACGGCAACATCCTCGGCGGCATGCTTTCCTGCTGGGATTTCGGCCTTCCCGAATACAAGCATAACCACTACGTTTTGCCGCCCGCGATGGTGATCTTTGCAGACAGAGTCTGGAACGATACGCCCTGCGAATACGATGCGGACTACAGAAAATCGATGTACGCGGCAATTTCCGGAGACAACGACAGAGAGATCGATCTTTTCCGCTTCTTCCGCGAAATTCTGCCGCCGAGATGCAGACGCATGCGCCATTTTATCGAGGACATTGATCTCGATTCGATCGGCCTTGCGGCGCTTCGCGAAACGATTGAAAGAATAGAAGAATCGCAAAAGGATCCGATTTACGGCCCGCTTTCCGTCAAAGAGCTGAAGCGACTACTGGTCAGCATCCGATATGCATTGGAATAAAAATTATGGAGAAAATCAAGGCTAGAGGCTTTGGTTTTCTCCTTTTTGTTTTGTTGATTTTTTCAAAAAACTATGATATAATAGATTTCAACGGTTATCGCACAAATTAAAGGAGAAGCGATTATGATACTTGAACTGAAAAATATAGACAAATCCTTCGGCGAAAAAGAGGTTCTCAGGGGCGTTTCCTTCACGGCGGAAGGGGGAAAAGCGTTCGGTCTGCTTGGCAGAAACGGCGCGGGAAAAACCACCTCCATCCGCATTCTGATGAACGTTTTCCCTGCCGACAGAGGCGAGGTGCTGATCGACGGAAAGCCCATCGATTACAACAAGGTTGGCATCGGATATCTTCCGGAGGAACGAGGACTTTATCCGAAAAAGCTGATCATAGATCAGCTCGTTTACTTCGCGGAGCTGAAGGGGATGGGCACCAAGGATGCCGTAAAAGCCGTTGATTATTGGCTCGGCAGACTCGGTATGTCCGAATACCGTAACAAGCGCCTTGATACCTTGTCCAAAGGAAATCAGCAGAAGATCCAGCTGATCACCGCTCTGGCACACGATCCCGACATCGTGATTCTTGACGAGCCCTTTTCCGGACTCGATCCCGTGAATGCGATGCTCTTAAAGGACGTGGTGAAGGAACAGATCAACAAGGGAAAGATCGTTTTGTTTTCAAGCCATCAAATGAGCTACATAGAGGAATTCTGCGACAGCATTGCCATCATTAACGCGGGCAAGGTTGCGATCAGCGGAGATCTCTACGAAATCAAGAGAGCCTATCCGCGCGATAAGATCGTTGTCAGCACCCAAGCTCCCGAAAAGATAATGGCAGACCTCGGAGATATTTGCACCGAGCGTGAGGACGGAACCTTACTCATTCAGCTTGCAAATCTCGACGAAAAGCAGGCGATGATGAAGCGGCTCGTGGAAGGCTACGACATTGACGAGGTGAAGGTTTTCGAGCCATCGCTGAACGACATTTTCGTGGAATACGCAGGCGCGCAGGTGTAAGGAGGCGGAACAATGAAACAGTTTGGTAAAATACTTAAATTTGAACTTAAAGGTTATCTGAGAAATAAGGTATTCGTCGGTTTTACGATATTTCTCGTTGTTGCAATCGCCATTGTCATGTTCATTCCGAATATCATAACAGCATTTGAATCGGACGATGCGGGTAACGCAACCCCCGCCGACCTTCCTACCATGCTTGTTTATGCAGAGGATGAAAAACTTTCTGCCATCGTAAAAGAATATTTCAGAATCGCTTTTGCCGATTATAACGTGAAGGTAGCAGAAGGCAGCGTTGACGAACTGAAAAATGATATTATATCGGGCGAGGCGGCGTGCGCCTTTGTTATGAACAGCGCATCCTCCTATACCTACTACGTAAATAACCTTTCGATGTACGATATGAATACCGAGGTCGCTAACACCGTTCTTCAAGAGGTATATCGTATCAATGCTATGGTGCAGAACGGACTTACGCCCGAGCAGGCCGGCGAGATTATGTCCGTGCAGATCGAAAGCGGCACCGAAACACTCGGCAAGGATCAGATGCAGAACTTCTTCTACACCTACAT
>JAZQWS010000149.1:0-4282 GCA_045632465.1 Eubacteriales bacterium | reverse complement strand
CCCTCGGCATCCGCCGTCATCGGATGAATGTCAACGGGGTAGGAATAGCGGCCGATCTCATCGGCAAAAGGCTCTTTTGCAAAGAATGCCTCCTGCGTCAGCATCTTGTCCGTATGAACGCGGCGGGATTCGCGAATGCCGAGAATGTCTGCCGAGCGGAGCAGGGTTGCATCCTTGCATCCAACCACGTATTCTCTGTAGTATCGCTCATATTCGGAGAGAATTTTGCGGCTCAAAACCATCGCATCCGAAATCGAGCGGCTCTCCGTGTCCTTCACGGCAAAGGCGTGCCCAATGTTGCCGCCTGCCACTTGGCATTCGGGGAAAATCGGCTTCATTCCAGGCAAAATCGTGTCATACTGTGAAAGCACACCGTCGGAAAAAGCCTTCTCAACGCCCTCTCTCTGTTGCTCGATATCCAAAGTGCCGAAATCAACGTTGCCCCAAAGCGAGCAAAGCGTTGCGGGCATACAAATGCCGCTCTCATCTCCGTATGCAAAGGAGCAGCCGGCCAAAGCAGAAAGTGCACCGTTTCCGGTCGTGTCAATAAAATAGCTTGCCTTGATCGCGTAAATGCCCTCAGGCGCAGAAACGATCGCGTGCGTGATGCGCCCGCCTTCAGTCACGGCATCCGTCAGCTTGTTGAAGAAAAGGTAGGTAACCCCCGCTGCCTCGATCATCTTGTCGTAAAGCCGCTTTGTCACCTCGGGGCTTGCGATCATCCATTCTCTCTTGAATTGGCAGGGCGGAAAAAGCGCATCGTGCACGCGCCTTCCGAATCCGCCGCAAAGGAAATTCTCGCCATCGTCGAAGTTCATGATCTCGGGAACCATGCCGAGCGTGCCGGCGCCGCCAAAGCTTCCGCTCTGCTCGATGATGATCACCCTCGCGCCTGCCTCCGCCGCCATCACGGCCGCGGCAATTCCCGCAGGGCCTCCGCCTGCAACGAGAACGTCTGCCTCGTAGCGCACCTCCAGGGCTTTATTATAATTCAGCTTCATTATGTATTCTCCTTTTTGGGGTAGGGGAGGGGCTTGCTCCTCCCGCTTTTATGCCCCTATTTCCCCTCGCCCTCGCAGTGTCCGTCAAACATACCCTCAATGCGCCCGAAAAGCATACCGTCCTCCTCGGAGCGAAGTCCGATCGCGCGCAGAAGCGTTTCATCTCCCGCATCTTTCTTTGCATAGCAGAAGATCGCGCCGCACCTTTCGCAGAATTCGAGCGTCGCGCGTCCAAGAATAAATATCGCCTCAAAATCGTTCTGTCCGCATTTTTCCTTCAGCGTGTAAAGCGTTGCCTGATCGCCGTCAAGGTCAAATTGCGAAAAACCCATGATTGCAAGGCTCTCCGCATCCGCCATACCGTAGGCGAAAGCGCCCTCAAGCGCGGTCGCACCGCAAGCCTCCGCGTAAATTTTCTTTGTTTCCTCGTCTTGAATCGGAAAGATCTTAAACATTATTTCGTGTCCTTTGTTGCTTTGTATAAGTATTCAACCTCTTTTGCATCGAGGTATCTCCATTTGCCAACGGGAAGTCCGTCAAGCTTCAGGTTGCCGATCGAAATGCGCGAAAGTCTTTTAACAGTCAGTCCCGCCTGCTCGCACATCTTTCGGATCTGGCGGTTTCTGCCTTCCTTGAGGGTGAATTTCAAAACCGTTCCGCTCTCATCGCTCTCGCCGATCACAACGTCAACGGGGCGGAGCTTGTATCCGTCGATCTCCATCGGAGAGGTCAATGTGAGATGCTGTGCCTCGCTCACCTCGCCCGAAACCTTCACGCGGTAGATCTTCGGCAGGGAATAGGAGGGATGCGTCAGGCGATTCTTCAGCTCGCCGTCATCCGTCAGAAGCAGAAGTCCCTCGGAAATCAGGTCAAGGCGGCCAACGGGGTAAACGCGGCTCTTCACGCCGTCAAGCAGATCGGTAACGCACTTTCTGCCGCGATCATCCTCCGTGGAGCAGAGGTAGCCGCGCGGCTTGTTCATCATAATGTAAACGTGCTCTTTTTTCTCAAAGAGCACCTTCTTGCCCTTATAAACTACAAGGTCGGCCGCAGGATCGATCTGTGTTCCGATCTCTGCGGGATGGCCGTTGACCGAAACGCGGCCGCGTGCGATCTCCTCCTCGGCCGCGCGGCGAGACATCAGCCCCGCATCGGCAAGAAATTTCTGTAAGCGAATTTTTTTCATGGAGTCTCCTTCATATTCGTAAAGCTTTAAAAGCAGTATTATCAAAAGAAAAAGAATTTTTTGCGTTTTGCGCTCGCCGTGTCAACGCCTTCTTTCGCAACGAGATCTAAAGAGCCGAGAAGCTCTCCCTCGCGGATGAAAAGCAGCTTGCCGAGCACGTCGCCCTTTGCAATCGGAGCGGTTGCGTAAGGATTTGCCGCAATTTTCATTTCCACTTCAGCAAGCCCCGCGCGTTCGATCCGTGTAAAGCCTTCGCGATTCGTCAGCGTAACCGTGCCGCTTTTTCCTCCCAGAACGGAGATCTCTTTCGAAAATTCTTCCGGCAAAAGGCGCGCGTAAGCGGTCAGCGCATCAAATCCGTAGTCAAGCATTCTTCTGTGGTCTGCCCAATCGTCGGGCGCGGAAAGTGTTGTCGAAACGAGCGTAATTCCGTTTTTCTCCGCCGCACCAACGAGGCAACGCCCGCATTTTTTCGTAAATCCGGTTTTTAGCCCGATCGCGCCCTCATAGGAGCGCAAGAGCTTATTGTGGTTCACAATGAGTCGGGTGCTGTCCCCCTCGCCGATCGTTTTCTTGTAAGTAGAAGCGATGGTGCGAACGGCTCTGTTCTGTATGGCCGCCGCGCCGAGTCTTGCAAGATCTCGCGCGGTGGTGTAATGCGCGGGCGCATCCAGCCCGTGCGGATTTTCAAAATGTGTGTCGGTCAGCCCCAGCGCCGCCGCCTTTTCGTTCATTTTGTCGGCAAAGCCTGCAACCGAGCCGCTAACCGTCAGCGCAATGGCCGTGGCGGCATCGTTGGCGGAGCGGAGCAGTAGCCCGTATAAAAGCTCCTCCAGCGAAAATCTTTCGCCTTCGCGCAGATAAAGGGAAGAGCCCTCGATTCCAACGGCCTCGGCAGGGATAATAACCTCTTGGGATAGATCGGTTTCCTCTGCGGCAACCAGCGCCGTCATGATCTTGGTCGTGCTTGCCATTGGGTAGCGCACGTCTGCGTTTTTCTCGTAGAGAAACGTGTCCGTGTCGGGATTATAGAGTGCCGCCCCCTTGGCGCTAACGCCGAGCGGCTCTTTGGAAAAAACGAGAAGGGTAAAAACAGAGAAGAGGATGGCTGCCAAAAGCAAGGTGGCAATCTGGCGAATCCTTCTGTGAAAGCGCATATGCGGAGATCCTTTCTGCATGCCCGGAAAAAGTCGAGCTTTTGCTTGTAGTTTCTCCGCGTAGGGAGTCGGATATTCCGCTTTTTTCTTTGCAAAAAATGTTAAAAGAGCGCTTCCTTGATTTTTTGTATGATTTTCGGCGTGCTTTCGATCACGTCAGCCACGCGGCCAACGGCAGAGGGAAACGTAGACTCCGCCACCGGTATGAGATTCACCTGTGCATCGGGTGAAACGGTCAGAAATGCGATCGGCGTGATGCTAACGCCCGTGCCGCCGCCACCGCCGAAATTTTGTGTGGGCGAAATCCGTTTGTTCGCATAATCAACGCCCCCGGTCGCAAACCCGATGCTGACCCGCGAAACGGGAATGATGCTAACACCGCTCGGCGTAACGATCACGTCGCCGATAAAGGTATCCTTTTCCGTAAATTCTTTAACGCCCTCGAGCGAGGTGCGTATAATATCACTCATTTTCGTTTCTGACATAAAAGCTTTCCGCCTCCTTTTCTTTCCTATATTGTGCCATATAGATAAGGAAAGTATGCAAAAAAGCGTAAAAACGCATCCGCAGCTGAATGTCAACGGCTCGTTTTTCATCTCCTCTTTCTTTAAGAGGCAATTTGTCCGTCTGCCGCCGGAAGGGCGCGCGTAAAAAGGATAAAAGAAAATAGTATCCCCCATGCCCGATCGCTCTGTAAAACGGATCCTCGATCTCGGGATAGGGCAGTCTTGCGATGCAGAGCGCGGCGCGCGGCATCGCATAGCGCAAAGCGCGGCGCAGGGCGCGAAAGAAAGCCCTTTTGCTCCTGCCGCCTTCTTTCTTTTTCTTTGTTTTCTTGTCCGATCGGAAAAGCGTAACGGAAAAGAAAACAAAATGGAGCGAAAGACTTGTGCGCTCTCCCTTGGAAAAGCGCACAACGATGGGGGAAAGGAGCAAAA
>JAZQWS010000148.1:0-9710 GCA_045632465.1 Eubacteriales bacterium | reverse complement strand
AGAATGCTGAATGCAAACCATCATAACCTTGGCTTTGGTGGCTCGGCACGCGGCGAAAAAGCAATCTGTGAGTACATCGCGGCGATGAAAATGTCCGCCTTTGTTCTGGACTACGATTATAACGCCTACAATCCCGATTATCTTGAAGAAACGCACGAGCCGTTTTTTAAGCTGATTCGCGAGAAAAATCCCGATCTTCCGATCTTGATGCTCAGCGCGCCGAAGCCCGAGCGCGATGCATCCTGGCAGCGCCGCTATGAAACCATCAAGAAAACCTATGAAAACGCCATCGCCGCAGGGGATAAGAATGTATATTTCCTTGATGGCGGCGCACCCTTACGGGAAATTGGTCAGGAATTTTTAGTGGATGGTATCCACCCATCGGATCTTGGCTTCTATTTTATGGCAAAAGCCGTTTCCGAGATTCTTCGCCCGATCTTGAAAAAATAATTATCTCTTATAAAAAGAGTGCCACTTCAGCGAGGGCGCTCTTTTTTGCTTTTATAAGAAAAACCGAGGAAAACGCATTCGCGCCTTCCTCGGTTTTTTATACTTTATCGGAAATTACTTTCCGTACTTCTCACGTGCAACGTAAGAGGTGTGGAGTGCGTGGTGTGCCGCATGGCAACCGTAGCCACCCTTGTAGTAGTTGTCGTAAACTTCCTTAACGATGGGGTTCTGGTGAGACTTACGAACAGCCATTGCCTCGTCCTGTGCATAGAGTGCCTTTGCACGCTCTGCCTTGAGGTCAACGGTATCTCTTACGTACTGAGGCTGGATGGGCTGGCCGCCGCCGTTTACGCAACCGCCGGGGCATCCCATGATCTCAACGAAGGTGTAGTTTGCTTCGCCGGACTTGATCTTGTCCATGAGGATCTTAGCATTTGCAGTACCGGAAGCAACCGCAACACGAACGGGAATACCCGCGATGTTGTATTCAGCCTCCTTGATGCCTGCCGTGCCGCGAACTTCCTTGAATTCGATCTCGGTGTTGTCTTTGCCGGTGAGAACGTCGTTAGCGGTACGAAGAGCCGCCTCCATAACGCCGCCGGTAGCACCGAAGATCACAGCCGCACCGGTGTCAACGCCGAATGCAGGATCGAAATCCTCTGCAGGAAGAGCAGTAAACTTAATGCCGGCTCTCTGGATCATTCTTGCAAGCTCTCTGGTGGTAAGAGCAACGTCAACGTCAGCAATGCCTTCGCCGGCAGCAGACATGTCGTCTCTTCCTACCTCAAACTTCTTTGCGGTGCAGGGCATGATGGAAACAACGAATACGTCCTTAGCATCCCAGCCCATCTTCTCTGCATAGTAGGTCTTGATCAGCGCGCCGCCCATCTGCTGGGGGGACTTGCAGGAGGAGAGGTGAGGAAGCATTTCGGGATAGTAGTACTCGCAGAACTTAACCCATCCGGGAGAGCAGGAGGTGATAAGGGGAAGAACGCCGCCGTTCTTAACTCTGTCAAGAAGCTCGGTAGCCTCTTCAACGATCGTGAAGTCTGCCGCAGTGTTGGTATCGAATACCTTCTCAAATCCAAGGCGGCGAAGAGCGGCAACCATCTTGCCCTCAACGTTCGTTCCGATTGCCATATCGAAGCACTCGCCAAGCGTTGCGCGGATAGAGGGAGCGGTCTGAACAATTACGTGCTTGCTTGCATCTGCAAGAGCATCCCAAACCTTATCGGTGTCATCCTTCTCAACGAGAGCACCCGTGGGGCAAACAGCGGTGCACTGACCGCAGCTGATACAGGGAGTCTCGGAGAGAGAAAGGTTGTAAGCCTGTCCGATGCAGGTGTCGATACCGCGGTTGTTTGCGCCGATAACGGAAACGAACTGCTCGTTACAAGCGGCAACACAGCGACGGCAAAGAATGCACTTGTTGTTGTCTCTTACGAGGTGGGGCGTGGTGGTATCCAGCTGATACAGGGGCTTGAAGCCGCCGAATGCAGTGGAATCAACGCCGTATTCATAGCACAGCTTCTGCAGCTCGCAGTTGGTGGAGCGAACGCAGGAGAGACAGTTCTTATTATGAGTAGAAAGAATCAGCTCGAGGGTGGTCTTTCTTGCTGCACGAACCTTGGGGGTGTTGGTCTTGATCTCCATACCCTCGGCAACGGGGTAAACGCAAGCGGTAACAAGGCCTCTTGCACCGGTAGCCTCAACAACGCAGATACGGCAAGCGCCGATCTCGTTCTTTTCTTTCATGTAGCAAAGGGTGGGAACCTCCACGCCCGCAGCTCTTGCAGCCTCGAGAATGGTCGAACCCTTGGGAACGCTAACGGCAATGCCGTTTACTTTTACATTAACCATTTCCATTTTTTCGTCCTCCCTTACTTCTTGGAAATTGCGCCGAACTTACAGCCGGCAACGCAAGCGCCGCACTTGATGCACTTGTCTTTGTCGATGCTGTAGGAGGGAAGCTTATGACCCTCAGCAATATAATCGGTCTTGAAAATAGCATCTGCAGGGCAGTTCTTTGCGCACTTACCGCATCCGATGCACTTATCCTTGTCAATAACGAAGTTGGTCAGGCTCTTGCAAACGCCCGCGGGGCAAACCTTGTCCACAACGTGAGCAACGTACTCATCGCGGAAGAACTTCAGCGTGGAAAGCACAGGGTTGGGAGCGGTCTGTCCAAGGCCGCAAAGAGAGTTTTCCTTAATATAATAGCAAAGTGCCTCAAGCTTATCGATATCGGCAAGCGTACCCTTACCTGCGGTGATCTTTTCAAGGATCTCAAGCAGGCGGCGCGTACCAACGCGGCAGGGCGTGCACTTTCCGCAGGACTCGTCAACGGTGAACTCAAGGAAGAACTTCGCCATATCTACCATACAGGTGTCCTCGTCCATAACGATAAGACCGCCGGAGCCCATCATGCAACCGATAGAAATAAGGTTGTCGTAGTCAACGGAGGTATCGATCAGGCTTGCGGGAATGCATCCGCCGGAGGGACCACCGGTCTGCGCTGCCTTGAACTTCTTGCCATTGGGAATACCGCCGCCGATCTCGTCGATGATCTCGCGAAGGGTAGTACCCATGGGGATCTCAACAAGGCCGGTGTGCTTGATCTTTCCGCCGAGCGCGAATACCTTCGTACCCTTGGACTTCTCGGTTCCCATTCCGGCAAACCACTCAGCGCCGTTCAGGATGATCTGGGGAACGTTTGCAAAGGTCTCAACGTTGTTCTCAACGGTGGGACGGTTGTAAAGACCCTTAACTGCGGGATAGGGAGGTCTGGGACGGGGCTCGCCGCGGTTGCCCTCGATAGAGGTCATAAGAGCGGTCTCCTCGCCGCAAACGAATGCGCCTGCACCAAGACGGATCTCAACGTCGAATTCAAAGTCAGAGCCGAAAATGTTCTTGCCGAGAATGCCGGCCTCTCTTGCCTGGTCGATCGCCTTCTGCAGACGGTTAACTGCAATGGGATACTCAGCTCTTACGTAAACATAGCCCTTCGTTGCGCCGATTGCATAGCCTGCGATCGCCATAGCCTCGATCACGCAATGGGGGTCGCCCTCAAGAACGGATCTGTCCATGAATGCACCGGGGTCACCCTCGTCTGCATTACAAACAACGTACTTCTGGTCTGCCTGGTTGGGAGCAGTAAGCGCCCACTTGCGTCCGGTGGGGAATCCGCCGCCGCCGCGTCCGCGAAGACCGGAATCGGTGATTACCTTAATAACGTCTGCGGGCTGATATTCGGTCAGGCACTTTGCAAGAGCGGCATAGCCGTCAACTGCATAGTACTCATCAATATCCTCGGGGTCGATAACGCCGCAGTTTCTGAGAGCAACGCGGATCTGCTTTTTATAGAAATCGGTATCGTTCAGAGGCTTGATGGTGCCATCCTCGCCAACGGTTTCATCGTAAAGCAGGGAAGCAACGGGCTTTCCGCCAACGAGATGCTCGGAAACGATCTGTGGGATGTTCTTGATGTCAACCATCGAGTAGAAGCAGCCCTCGGGATAAACGATCATGATCGGGCCGAGTGCGCAAAGACCGAAGCAACCGGTCATGATAACCTGAACGTCCTTCTCGATACCCGCTGCCGCGATCTCGCTCTTCAGCTTGGCAACGATCTCGGGAGAGTGAGAGGAGGTGCATCCGGTACCGCCGCAAACGAGCACGGTATATTTATAGTCGCTGGTAACGTTCTTATCAAGAATCTCCTGACCCTTGCGAAGAACCACCTTTTTCAGAGCCGCCGCTTTGGCGTTCTGGAGTTCCAAAACAGATTTCATTTTCTAATCCTCCTTATTCGCACTTAGCAAGAATGCCTTCCACGTCGTTCTCGCTCAAACGGCCGTAAACTTCTTCATTTACGGTGAGAACGGGTGCAAGACCGCAGGCACCGATGCAACGGCATGCGGTGAGAGAGAACTTGCGATCGGGGGTGCATTCGTCGCCGCTGATTCCGAGCAGCTCCTGCAGCTTGTCGTAGAGAAGGCCTGCGCCCTTAACGTAGCAAGCGGTTCCGAGACAAACGGAAATGTGGTACTGACCCTGGGGCGCGAGAGAGAACTGCGCATAGAAGGTGGCAACGCCGTAAACCTTTTCGAGCGAAACCTCCATTCCGTCGGCAATGATTTTCTGCACCTCAAGGGGCAGATAACCGTAAATGCCTTGTGCCTCCTGCATAACAGCCATCAGGCGGCTCTTGTCGTGCTTGTGTTCAGCGATCACGGCGAGCAGCTTTTCTTCCTGCTCCTTCGTGCCGTTGAAGGGGAGATTGGACATCTTTTTAAGCATCAGCTTATCCTCCTAAAGATTTTTGGGTAAGGTGGTAAGGCCGCAAAATGTATATATTCCGCGCGCATACCTTTTATAATAATCCAAACATACCCATTATAACATAAGGAAAATTTTTTTTCAATAGCTTTTGCAAAAAAATGTGAAAGTTTTGACAATTTATATCGCGTTTTGGAAAAAAAGCCGATCTTCGCTCTTCAAAATCAGATTTTCTCAAAATCCGAGAAGATCTCATCCAGAATCCGAAGTGCAAGGGAGAGACCTTTTTGCCCGACCGTGCGACCGTTTATCATATAAGCGCGCTGGCAAAGCCGCGTTGTGCTCGTGATGAAGATCTCGTCCGCATCCAGTAGCGCCTCCTCTGAAAACGGCGTTTCGCAAATCGGAACACACAGTCTTTTGCAAGCCGAAATGAGTTGCGCTCTTTGTATTCCCGGGAGTATCCTGCGACTTTTCGGATGCGTAAAAAGCGTTCCGTTTTTTAGGATGGAAACGTTGGAATGCGCACATTCGGTAATAACGCCGTCCCGCACGAAAACCGCCTCGTCCGCGCCGGCTTTTTTTGCTTTCGTGGCGGCGAGCACCGCGGGGAGCAGATTTACGGTCTTGATATGACAAAAATCGTATCGCCGATCCGGCAATAGCAGAAGGCGAAGCGCCTTTTCTTTGCTCGGCATCTGTCCCTCCGAGATGGTAACGAGTAAGTGGCTTGTGTCCTCTTCCATGGCAAAATGTCGGCGCAGGGGAGCGGCGCGCGATGCCTGAAAATAGAGAAAGGCGATTTCGCATTCACTCAATGCGCAAAGCGAGCAGAGAAGTGTGCGGAGCTCGTTTTTGGTCATGGACGGTCGAATGCCGAGCGCGCCGCAACCCTTGCAGAAGCGATCCAGATGCGCGTCTAAAAGATAGGGCTTTCCGTTTTTAACAAGGCAAGCATCGTACACGGCATCACCGAAAAACACGGAGCGATCCGTCATCGGAATGGCCGCCTCGTCTGCCTTGCAGAGTTTTCCGTCATAATAAAAAATCGGATTCATAACGCCTCCCGTAAAAAATATTTCTAAATCCATCATATGATAAAAACAAAAGATTGACAGAACGCAAACATTGTGATAAAATGATAGAAGAGAATATTTTTTATCACTTGGGAGAAGAAGAAATGAAGCTTATCATTGCCTCGAACAATCAGCATAAAATTAGAGAAATTAAGAAAATATTAGGAGAAAAATTCGAGCAGATTGTGTCCCTGCGTGAAGCAGCCATCGATCACGAAACGATCGAGGATGGAAATACCTTCCTTGAAAACGCAAAGAAGAAGGCTGTGGAGATTGCCGAAATTTCCGGATGCGCCGCCCTGGCAGACGATAGCGGAATCTGCGTGGATGCTTTGGATGGTGCGCCGGGCATCTTCAGCGCGCGCTTCGCGGGAGAGCATGGAAACGATCAGGCAAACAACGATCTTCTTCTCGAAAAGCTCTCGGAAAAGAGCGATCGCGGCGCGCATTACACCTGCGCCATGGTGCTTGCTTATCCCGATGGCGGAGTGGTGGAAGCAGAAGGGTATATGTACGGAACGATCACCGATCAGCCGCGCGGCAACCGAGGATTCGGCTATGATCCCTTGTTTGTTCCCCTGAATAGCGATCGCACCGTTGCGGAATATACAGACGATGAAAAGAATGCCATCAGCCACCGAGCGAATGCGCTCAAGGCGCTTCTTGAGAAGCTTTGATTCAATATTCATTTTGATAAACGGAGCTTGATTATGGAAAACGTTCTCATCATATTATCTTATATCGGCGTAATTGCCTTCGCGGTGTCCGGCGCCATGCTTGCCATCCGCAGTGAGGTTGACCTTTTTGGCGTCGTTTTTCTTTCGGTAATAACGAGCTTTGCGGGAGGACTCATGCGTGATATAATTTTAAACCGCTATCCCTATCCCGCGCTTCTTGAAATGCGTGCGGAATTCATCGTCTGCATTGTAACGTCGCTTGTTGTTTTCTTCGTTGCATTTTTCTGCCGTGATGCCTATCTTCGCCACGAAGGGCTCGTGGATAATATCAATAATGTCCTGGATTCGATCGGCATCAGCGCCTTTGCCGTAACGGGAACGCAATCTGCGATTCAGACAATGACGATAAATCGCGCCGAGGTGATGCCTGTCGTTGCTGTGATCATGGGTATGATCTCCTGTATCGGCGGCGGTCTTCTGCGTGATGTGATCCTTGGAAAGCTTCCTTGGGTTTTGAAGAAGAGAATCTATGCGCTCGCCGCGCTTGCCGGCGGAGCGGCGTACGTTCTTCTGATTCGCATGAATGCGCCCGGTGCTCTTGCGGCTTCGGTTGGTTGCATTCTGGTATTCGGCCTTCGTATGTGCGCCACCTTCCTTCGCTGGGATATGCCGGTTGCCATTCGCTTTGCGGAGTTGGATAAGCCGGGGCGCCGATTGCCCTTCGGTCTTCAGCGCGATTACTATTCCGAATCCGAAAAAGAGAAGGTGGAAAAGTGATTTTTCCTTGTGTATCATATAAAAATGGTAGGGAAAAAATATTTTTCGAAAAACTCTTTACTTTTTCGTTCGTTTGTGTTATAATATCTAAGCAACCTATGTCTATGTGTTGTGTTTGACCTTGCTCCGCGGCTTCTTTTACAGGGCTTGCGTAGTTTGTGTGCTTCACCCGCACCTCACGCAGATATAGGAAATTTTAAAAAAGAAAGGTGAAGAAAGATGATTTCCAAGGAGACCAAAACCGCCATTATCGCAGAGTACAAGATCAACGAGAAGGACACCGGTTCGCCCGAGGTACAGGTAGCGATTCTGACCGACAGAATCAACGCCCTTACCGAGCACATGAAGAAGAACCCCAAGGATTTCCATTCTCAGAGAGGTCTCTCCAAGATGGTTGGTCACAGAAAGCAGCTTCTCAATTACCTGGCTAAGAAGGATATCGAAAGATACAGAGCCGTAATTAAGAGACTGGGCCTGAGAAAGTAATTTTCGGGCAAAGAGCGCACGCGGGAACGGCAAAACCGTTCCCGCTTGTTGCGAAAACCAAAAAACAAAATTAATTATGGGTGAGAGCGAAAGTAGCAGTTAACTATGTTTTCCTCCGTAGGGAAGGGATAGTTAAGTGCTATGTTCGCGCATCTCCCAAAGAAAAAAGGAGAAAGAAAAAATGGTAGAGAATTTCAAAACCTTCGAAAACCACAAGGTGTATAACTACACCCTTGCAGGCCGTCCTCTCGTAATCGAGACCGGCAAGATCGCAGGCCTGGCAAACGGCTCTGCGCTCGTTCGTTACGGCGAGACCACCATTCTTGCCTGCGCAACTGCATCCGCCGCTCCTCGCGACGGCATCGACTTCCTTCCGCTTTCCGTAGATTACGATGAGAAGCTTTACGCCGTAGGTAAGATCCCCGGCGGCTTCCTTAAGCGCGAGGGCAAGCCTTCCGAAAAGGCAGTTCTGACCAGCCGTGTGATTGACCGCCCGGTTCGTCCCCTTTTCCCCAAGGATCTTCGTAACGATGTATCCCTTCTTCTGACGGTTATGTCCGTTGATCCCGATTGCTCCCCTGAGATCACCGCAATGATCGGTGCTTCCGTTGCTCTTTCCATCTCCGATATTCCGTGGAATGGCCCCATCGGCGGCGTTTTCATGGGTATGGTAGACGGTGAGTTCATCGTTAACCCCACCTTTGAGCAGAGACAGAAGAGCATCCTTGAGTTGACCGTTGCCGCTTCCGCCGAGAAGGTTGTTATGATCGAGGCAGGCGCAAAGGAGGTTTCGGACGATGATATGTTCAAGGCTATCATGATCGCGCATGATGAGATCAAGAAGCTCGTTGCATTCATCAACGAGATCGTTGCCGAGATCGGCAAGCCCAAGTTTGCTTATGCATCCGGCGAGCTGGATCACGATATGTTTGACGAGATCTTCGCATACTGCGAGACTCGCGTAATGGAGGCTCTTGACACCGACGATAAGACCGTTCGTGACGCAAAGATGCAGCCCATTATGGACGATATCGTTGCAACCTTCGAGGAGAAGTATCCCGATATCAAGGTTATCCTTGCAGAGCTTATCTATAAGATTCAAAAGAAGATCGTTCGCCGTTGGCTTCTCGTTGATAAGAAGCGCGTTGACGGTCGCCGTATGGACGAGATCCGTCCCCTTGGCGCAGAGGTTGGCGTAATTCCGAGAGTACACGGTTCGGGCCTTTTCACCAGAGGTCAGACGCAGGTTCTTACCATTGCAACCCTCGGAACTCTTTCCGATGCACAGAGACTTGAGGGACTTGATGAGGAAGATACCAAGAGATATATGCACCACTACAACATGCCCGGTTACTCCACCGGCGAGGCAAAGGCTCTTCGTAGCCCCGGTCGCCGCGAGATCGGTCACGGTGCATTGGCTGAGCGCTCCCTTATCCCCGTTCTTCCCAGTGAGGAGGAGTTCCCCTATGCAATCCGCCTTGTTTCCGAGGTTGTAAGCTCTAACGGTTCTACCTCTCAGGGCTCTGTTTGCGGATCCACCCTTGCACTTATGGATGCGGGCGTTCCGATCAAGGCTCCCGTTGCAGGTATCTCCTGCGGTCTTATCACCGCTGAGGACGGTTCTTGGGATACCATGATCGATATCCAGGGACTTGAGGACTTCTACGGCGATATGGACTTCAAGGTAGCAGGAACTCATAAGGGTATCACCTCCATTCAGATGGACCTTAAGATTGACGGTCTTACCCCCGAGATCATTAAGCAGGCTCTTGAAACCACCCACCAGGGTAGAGATGAGATCATCGATAAGATCCTCCTTCGTGCTATCGCAGAGCCTCGCGCAGAGGTTTCCGCTTATGCGCCCAAGATGATCACGATGCATATCAATCCCGATAAGATCCGTGAGGTTATCGGTTCGGGCGGTAAGGTAATCCAGAAGATCGTTGCTGATACCGGTGCTAAGATC
>JAZQWS010000147.1:0-12195 GCA_045632465.1 Eubacteriales bacterium | reverse complement strand
CTATGTGCGGCGAGAACCAGGAATTTACGGATATGGATCATATCGAAACCAAGGAACTCCGTTAAAAACATAAATTCCGAAATACTGCGTTGTCGGTCGTGTCGCTTGGATCGCCGTAGATGTCTACGGCTTCACCGCGCTCCCGCCCTTACGCCTTGTCTTTCGAAATTTCTGAGTTTTAACGGTATTGCGCAGACGGCTCTGCCGCTTGCGATTTCTCTTCGCCGAACCGATGGAAGCATCGGCTTTCTTAAAAACATAAATTCCGAAATACTGCGTTGTCGGTCGTGTCGCTTGGATCGCCGTAGTAGCGAAGCGGCGCGAGGGTGTAAAAAAACAACTGAGTGTTGTTTTTCCCCGAGCGTGACTGAGCAGCAGCGAGAGATCTACGGCTTCACCGCGCTCCCGCCCTTGCGCCTTGTCTTTCGAAATTTCTGAATTTTAACAGTATCGCATAGACGGTTCTGTTGTTTGCAATTTCTCCAAATCAGCGCCTTGCGCTGGCGGAGCTGAATTCAAAATCCATCGGTAGGGGAGGGGCTTGCTCCTCCCGCCACCTAAAATCTAATAATATTATCAAAGGAGTATATAAAAATGAGCACGAATAATTTTTGCCTTAAGGGCAAGGTTGCCCTTGTAACCGGCGCTTCTTACGGTATCGGCTTTGCAATTGCAAAGGGCCTTGCCGGCGCAGGCGCGAAGATCGTTTTCAACGATTTGAAGCAGGAGTTTGTTGATAAGGGCCTTGCTGCATATGCTGCAGAGGGCATTGATGCCAAGGGCTACGTTTGCGACGTTACCGATGAGGACGGCGTAATCGAGATGGTAGCAAAGATCGAGAAGGAAGTTGGTAACATCGACATTCTCGTTAACAATGCAGGCATCATCAAGAGAATCCCCATGCACGAGATGAAGGCTGAGGAGTTCCGCCAGGTTATCGACGTTGACCTGAACGCTCCCTTCATTTGCGCAAAGGCTGTTATCCCCACGATGATGAAGATGGGCCACGGTAAGATCATCAACATCTGCTCCATGATGAGTGAGTTTGGCCGCGAGACCGTTTCCGCTTATGCGGCAGCTAAGGGCGGTCTTAAGATGCTGACCAGAAACATCGCATCCGAGTACGGTGAGTACAACATTCAGTGCAACGGTATCGGCCCCGGCTATATCGCAACGCCTCAGACCGCTCCCCTTCGTGAGCGCCAGGCAGACGGTAGCCGTCATCCCTTCGATAGCTTCATCGTTGCAAAGACGCCCGCAGGCCGTTGGGGTAACCCCGAGGATCTTGCAGGTCCTGCAGTGTTCCTTGCTTCCGAGGCTTCCGATTTCGTAAACGGACAGATCCTGTACGTAGACGGCGGTATCCAGGCTTACATCGGCAAGCAGCCTAAGTAATTCAAAACAGAATAAAAATCGCCCGAAGGACGATAGTTGCAAACTTTTATTTGCATTTATCAGCCTTCGGGCTTTTATTATAGTGCTTTTTGTATGCTTTGGAAAAATTAAATTCATCCACATAGCCAACGAGCCTCGCCGTTTCACCAACGGAAATTCCATCCGAAAGAAATTCCTTTGCGTGGCGCATTCGTACCTCTGTGATATATTCCTTGATGGAGAGGTCATAGCGCTTTTTGAAGATGCGGTAAAGATAGCTTCGCTCAAATCCGAAGCTTTTTGCAAGTGCTTCCACGGAAAGCGGCTCCATATAATGATAGCGAATGAAGCGGCAAAGACGGGAAAGCGTGTCAGCCGCCTCGTGTCCGAGTGATAAACCGTGCGCCAATAAATAAATCCATGCGGAATAGGGGTCGGGCGAGGTTTCCTCCGCCTGAATGAGGGCAAAAAGCCGCTCCGCGATTCCTTTGGGCGCTTTGCAAACCGTGGGAAGCGAATCAAAGCGTGCTGTAATATTTCCCCGAAAGGCAAACCATATGTAATGCCAGGGCTCTTTTTCGTCCGCCTCGTAGCGTGTCACCTCGCCCGTGCGAATGATAAAAAAATCGCCCGCCTTCACGCGGTGCGTTCCGTATTTGTCCTCCAGAATGCCCTTGCCCGAAAGGCAAAAGTGCAAAAGATAATGCTCTCTGATATATGGGCCGAAGGCATGGCGCGATTCGCAATCCTCTTCGCCGGCGAAAAGCGGAATCACGTCCGTTTGGTTTTTAGGCTCGTCGATCAATAAACGTGTATACATATCTCGGCACCTCCTTTTAGCAACATTTTAACATATTTTTGTCACAAAAATCAATGGTTTTTTTGAAAATAATGTGATAAAATTTAAAAAAAGACAAAAAGGAGATCGTTATGAAAATAACCTTTATGGGAGCGGGCAGCACCGCCTTTGCAAAAAACGTTCTTGGCGACGTTTTGCTCACGGAAAGCATTCGTGAGTGCGAGATCGCGCTCTATGATATAGATGCAGAGCGCTTGGAGCAATCCTATCTGATGGTGAATACCCTCAATAAGAATGTAGGCGAAAGCAAGGCCTCCGTAAAAAAATATCTCGGCGCTGAAAATCGCAGAGAGGCCCTTCGCGGCGCGCGCTTTGTCATCAATGCAATTGCCGTCGGCGGCTACAAGCCCTGCACCGTGTTTGATTTTGAAATCCCGAAGAAGTACGGTCTTCGCCAGACCATTGCCGATACCCTCGGCATCGGCGGCATCTTCCGCGGTCTGCGCACCATTCAGGTAATGAAGGGCTTTGCTGAGGATATGGAGGCGGTTTGCCCCGATGCGCTTCTCTTAAACTACACCAATCCCATGGCGATCGTATCCGGCTATATGCAGAGATACACGGGCGTGAAAACCGTTGGTCTTTGCCATAGCGTGCAGGTTTGCACGGAGCATCTTTTTGCGCATCTTGGCATGGATCATAGCCGTGTCGGAAACGAGAAAATCGCGGGCATCAACCATATGGCTTGGCTTCTTGACGTGCGCGATAGGGAAGGACGCGACCTCTATCCTGAGATCCGCCGCCTTGCCAAGGAGAAAAATGCGAGCGAAAAGCATACCGATATGGTGCGCTTTGATTATATCGATAAGCTTGGTTATTACTGCACCGAAAGCTCCGAGCATAATGCGGAATACAATCCATTCTACATTAAATCGAAGTATCCCGAGCTGATCGATCGATTCAATATCCCGATCGACGAATATCTCCGCCGCTGTGAAAATCAGATCAAGGGCTGGAAGGAGCTTGGCCCTAAGCTTTTAGCGGGAGATCTTTCGCACACGCGCACGCATGAATACGCCTCCCGCATCATGGAATCTATCGTAACGAACACGCCCTACCAGATCGGCGGTAACGTGCTGAATGCGGGCGGACTGATTGAAAACCTGCCGCAGGATGCTTGCGTGGAGGTGCCTTGTCTTGTCAACGGTGCGGGCATTCACCCAACGCGCGTTGGCCGCCTTCCCGTTCAGCTTGCGGCTATGAATATGACGAATATCAATCCCCAGCTTTTAACGATCGAGGCCGCCGCCACGGGCAAGAAGGAGCATATCTACCACGCCGCCATGCTTGAGCCGCACACGGCCGCCGAGCTTTCGATTGACGATATCATCAAAATGTGCGACGAGCTCTTTGATGCGCACGAAGGCGCAGGCTATAAATTACTTTAATCTTGATTTTTTCTTCCCCTCGTGGTAAAATAGAGGGGAAGAAATTTTTTTCGGAGAAAATTATGATACAAACCGAGCTTCGCCTGCCGCTTTCCTATACCGATGCGGATATCGCGCGTGCTTTGCGCGCGCATCTGCCGATCGGGGAAGAGCCGATCGGCGAAATAAAAAAGCTTCGCCGCGCCTTAAAGAGCGACGAAGAGGGGCATTATTATATGCTCCGCGTGGCCGTTTCGCTCTCCGAGGAGCGCGAGGCCGGACTATTAAAAATGAAGAAAAAGGTTTCGCCGTACGAGCCGCCCATGCTTTCAATTCCCCCCTTCAAGGCAGAAAAGCCGCCCGTGGTGGTCGGCATGGGGCCTGCGGGGCTTTTTGCCGCGCTGATTCTCGCGGAGGCAGGGGCAAGGCCGATCGTTTTGGAGCGCGGTCGTCCCGTTGAGGAGCGCACGCGTGACGTTGCCGCCTTTTTCTCCGGCGGCACGCTTTCCGAAGAGTCCAATATTCAATTCGGAGAAGGAGGCGCGGGTGCGTTTTCGGATGGAAAGCTGAAATTCGGAACGCGGGACGGTGCCGTCATGAAGGTACTCACCTCGCTTGTCGAGGGCGGCGCACCGGAGGATATCGTTTATAAGGATTCGCCCCACGTAGGCACGGATCTTCTTCGTGATTGCGTTCGTCATCTGCGCGAAAGTCTTCTTTCCCTCGGCGCAAAAATTTTGTATGGCGCGCGTATGTCGGGCATCGAGGCAGATGGCGGCCGCGTCACCGCCGTAGCGTATCTGCAGGACGGAAAAACACAGAGAATCGAAACGAACGCGCTGTTCCTTGCCACAGGGCATAGCGCACGCGACGTTTTTGAGCTTCTCTATGCCGAGGGCGTGAAGCTTGAGGCCAAGGGCTTCGGCGTTGGCATGCGTGTGGAGCATCCGCGCACCTATATCGACGCGCTCGTTTATCCGAAAAAAGAGGAGAGGGAAGCGCTCGGCGCGGCCTCCTATCACCTCGTCACGCATCTTGAAAACGGCAGAAGCGTGTATAGCTTCTGTATGTGCCCGGGAGGCACGGTGGTTGCCGCCGCATCCTCCGAGGGGCATCTTGTCACCAACGGAATGAGTGAGCACGCCCGCGATGCCGAAAATTCCAATAGCGCGCTTCTCGTTTCCGTAACTCCCGAGGATTTTTCCTCCGGTCATCCCCTTGCAGGGCTTGATCTGCAAAGAGAGCTTGAGCGCGCGGCCTTCCTTGCGGGCGGCAGTGATCATAAAGCCCCTGCCGTCCGCATGGAGGATTTTATGCAAAAAAATGCGCCCGCCGAGCCGAAGGGTGTAGCCCCCTCCTTTCCGCGCGGCACGCGCCCTGTCTCTCCCGATGCGTATCTTCCGTCCTTTGTAACCGATTCGCTCCGCGCGGCCATCATGGATTTTGATGCATGGATGCCGGGATTTTATTATCCCGATGCCATCCTCACAGGCGCGGAAACAAGGAGCACCTCCCCCGTGCGCATAACGCGCAAAGAAAGCGGCGAATCTCAAAGCCTCGGCGGCCTTTACCCCTGCGGCGAAGGCGCAGGCTATGCGGGCGGCATCGTTTCCTCTGCGGCCGACGGTATCCGTATTGCCCTTCGTTATCTTGAAAATAACGGTAAATGTAAATAAAAGTTATTTTTTACATCAGAATAAATGCAATATAAGCCTTCTCCTGTGGGAGAAGGGGGACCGCGTTAGCGGTGGATGAGGAGATGCTTTTTGCGTTAACGTATCTCATCTGTCAGCCTTCGGCTGCACCTTCTTCCATCAGGGGAAGGCTTATTCGTTTTTGCTTTGGGGGAATTGCGATACACAAGCCTCTATTTTGACGAAATATACTTTTTAACAAATTCCGTCGGCGTAATTCCCATATAGCTTTTGAATTGTCGGCTGAAGAAATAAACGTCCGAAAAGCCCGACATTTCGGCAACCGTGGATATACTGTACCGCTCCATACGCAGAAGCTCGCAGGCGTGGTTAATTTTTAGCTGAATGATATATTTTTTTGCGGGAACGCCGAATTTTTCCTTAAAAAGCCTTTGAAAATAGGATTCTCCCATGCCGCAGGCCGCCGCAAGCGCACCGACAGAAAATTCCTCGTACAAAAATCGATCCTGGATCATATCCACGGCGGGCTTGATTTTTTCGTAATGGCGCGCGGGAACAAAATCCTCGTTTTGAAGCTCGGCAAAGATTTTATAAAGGAGCGAAAGAGAAGCAAAATAATATCCCTTTCCCTTGCCAACCCAGGTGGAAAAAATCTTTTTGAAAAGTGCGCCGATCTTCTCATTCTGCGCCACGTCACGAACGAAGGCCTTCGGTGCAATCGGGCGGTCTGTCGAAAAAGCGATCAGAATGCATTCGCCGTACTCCTTGCGAACCACCTCATAGCGCGAAAATTCCCCTTTCGGAAGAAAGCGAATTGTATTCGGAGCATCCTCCAGGACAAGATCGTCAAAATACACGGTGATATGTCCCGAAAAGTGAAAAATCAATTCATTGTAATGAAGGTTTGAGGAAAAGACGCTTTTTTTGTCCATATATTCGTTTTTTCCAACCATTGCTATGCGTTTTATCTCGGTTATGATAAACTGCTCTTCCATTTTCGTACCTCCGTTTTTTATAATCATAGCATTTTTCTCTCTCCATGTCAATTGAAAAATGCAATATTTTGTGCAGAAAAGTACAAAATATGATTTTCGTGCATTGAAGCAAATTTTTCTCCATGCTATAATGGAGAAAAAACGACACGAGAGGTGCGAAATGAACGAAAGAATTGCAAGGCTCACTGAGCTCACCCTGGCAGGAAAAATGTTTGCCGCGTCAACCAAAACGGAATACGATGAGGCGGATCTTCTTTTGCCGAAGCTGCAAATGCAGTCCAAGCGCGTTTGCGAGTATATTTTGAACCAAGAACCCGTGCTGACCGAATTTTCCTGTATGACGGGATTTTTCAATTTTGATGCAAGCGTTGTCGGCGATGCGTTCCGCCGCTTCGGATATGCAGGAACGAGAAAGGCCAATATGCTCTTTTACCGCAAGATCACGGACGGACTTTCCACGATGGAATGGCAGCACGCAACGGCGGATTACACGAAAATTTTAAGAAAAGGCTTTCACGGTATCATCGGCGAAATCGAGGATTCCATGAAAAAGCATACCGAGCCTGAGAAGATCGAGTATTTAAAAGCTCTGGAGCTCGTGGCAAACGCCTTCATCGCATGGGCGCATAAATGCTCCGAGCGCGCGCTTGCGCTTTCGAAAAAGGTTGAAAATTCGAGCTACAAGAAAAACCTCGAAAAGCTTTCCGATGCGCTGATGCGCGTTCCCGAATTCGCGCCCGAAAGCTTTTACGAGGCCGTTCTTTCCATTTATTTTTGCTTCTCGCTTGATCCCGACAGCGTTGGAACGCTGGACAGATATTTGTATCCCTTCTATAAAAAGGATATCGAGAACGGAAAGCTGACGAAAGCGGAGGCGGCCGAATATCTGCAGGAGCTTTTTCTTATGCTCCAGGCCGCAACGAGCGTCAACAATACCAATTTCACGCGCGGCGGCGAGTCTCATTTCTGCATTGGCGGCTATCTGCCGAACGGAGAGGACGGCTTCACCGAGCTTTCGCGCCTGATCGTGGAAAGCATGATCGAGCTTCCCACCTATATTCCGCAGGTAACCCTGCGCTGGACGAAGAAAACGCCCCGCGAGGTCTTCCGCTTTATGATGGACTGCGAAAGAAAGGATCCGCATAAGCGCATCGCCTTCCAAAACGATGAAATGCGAATCAAGGCCTACACCGAGATTTGCGGCATTCCTTATGAAAAGGCCGTCAGCTACACAACGATCGGATGCAACGAGCCTGCCTTCCCCGGATCGATCACGGGCGGAAACTCGAAGATCAATTTCCTTCGCTCCACGGCGCGCTTGTTCCACGAAATGGGAGAACGGATCGAAAGCGCAAAAAGCTTTGAAGAATTTTTTGAAGTATTCAAGAAGGAATTCCTCTCCGACTTGAATCTTGCATACGCGTATGACAATCATTATAATTCCATCCGCGCCGAGGATGCGGATTGTGTTTCCAGCCTGATATTCAACGATTGCATCGAACGCGCAACTCCGTTAACGCAGGGCGGCGGAAAAACCGTCGTTGCCTCCCCGATGTGCATCGGTATCCCGAACGTGATCGATTCGCTTTGCGTCGTGAAGCAATTCGTTTTCGACGAAAAGCTTTTCACCATGGGTGAGCTGATCGCCGCTCTCAAGGCGAATTGGGAGGGCTATGAGGAGATGCGTATGCTGATCGAAAAGCGCGGCCAATTCTTCGGCAACGATGACGATACCTCAAACGGCGTGGCGCAAAGCTTTTACCTTATGCTCTATGAGCACCTGAAAAACAAAACCAATCTTTTTGGCTATCATTTCCTGATTGGCGATCTGATCGGATACCATCAGCATCACCAAAGGTTTGGTGAGCAAACGCTTGCAACGCCCGATGGCAGATACAAGGGCGATCCTTTGAAATTCGGCCGCGGCCAAAGCGGCGGGCACGATCGCGAGGGGCTTTCCGCGCTGCTGAATTCGATTGCAAAAGCCGATCCCACAGGTATTGGTTGCGGCTCCACCGTCACGAATATTATGCTGGACGAAGCGCTCATCAAAAACGACGAGAATTTCGAAAAAACCGTGGATCTTTTCATTTCTTATTTCAAAAACGGCGGCGTTCATTTCCAGTTGACCTACGTCTCAAAGAAGGATCTTCTTTGCGCGAAAGAAGCGCCCGAGGATTATAAGCATCTGCGCGTGCGTGTCAGCGGCTTCTCGGACTATTTCGTTAAGCTGAACGAAGGGCTTCAAGACGATATCATCCAAAGAACGGAGAAAAAATGATAAAAACCGTTTTAGGAAATATAGCCGATGGCGCGCTCGGTATCACCCTGCCGCACGAGCATATCTGCTGTTATAGCGAATATTTTTACAAAATGGGCGGCGAAAGGTATCTTGATAAAGCGCTTCTTGCGAGCGCCTCGATCCGTTACCTCAAGGAATTAAAGCAAAAAAACGGACTCTGCAGCTTCATAGATTGCACGCCTGTAAATATCGGCAGAGATATCGATCTTCTGAAGCGCGTTTCGTATGAAAGCGGCGTCCATATCATAGCATCCACCGGCTTTTATTACACAAGAGAGCCGCTTTTGGATAAAGAAGCCGATTTCATAGCAGAGTATCTCTCGTCAGATGCCGAAAGGGTGAATGCGGGTGTTATAAAAGCGGCGGTTGAGTATGAGGAAATATCTCCGTTTGATAAAAAATTATTGAAGGCCTGCGCCATTGCGCATAAAAATCTCGGATTGCCGATCGTTTTGCACACCAATGCAAGAAATAAAAATGCTCTGCCCGCTCTTGAAATTCTTCTTTCTGGCGGAGTGAAGCCATCCGCTGTGACGGTAGGGCATTTAAGTGATACCGAGGAGCTTGATTATATTCACGAGATTGCAAATCTCGGATGCTATATCGGTCTTGACAGAATGTATGGGAACGTTGCCGAAGAATATATAAGCAAAAAGCTCGACTGCATACGTTCGCTTTGTGATAAGGGCTATGCGGATAAGATATTGCTCTCGCACGATGCAATCTTCTTTAACGGATTTGATCCGGCACCAAGGATCAACGAAAAGCCGCGATTTGCCTACGTCTTTGAGAATATTCTGCCTCGTCTGGATAAGGATATAGCAGAAAAAATAACGATAAAAAATCCACAAAAAATGTTATCGGGAGAATAGCGTGAAATAACCTTCATCCGTTTTTGATTTAAGTGTTCACGCTATAACTATAGGCGACAGAAGGGGAATTACTATGGAGCTTAGAAATAAAAACGTACTTGTCTTCGGTGGCGGAAGCGGCATCGGAAAGGCAATTGCCGCGCGCTTTATCGAAGCGGGCGCAAGGGTGCTGATCGTCGGAAGAAGCGAAAAGAAGCTAAGGGATGCCGCGGCGGAGATCGGCACTGAAAATATCTTTTTCGAGCCCTTTGACATCACCGATATCAAAAATTATTCCGCCCTCTTTTCGAAGGCGGAGAAAATCCTCGGCGGCCTCGATGCCTTTGTCAACGCGGCGGCCGTTGGATCGGACTTTATTGGCCGAGGCTACGAGCCGTGGGATATCACCGAAGAAGAATGGGACGGTATGACGGATATCAATTTCAAGGCCGCATTCTTCCTTATGCGCGATGAGATCAATTATTTGAAATCCGGCGGCATTCGCGGCAATATTCTGAATATCGCATCCAACGCCGCTTGTATGGATATCATCGGCTCGTACGGCGCTTCCAAGGAAGCGATCATCAAATGGACGCGCTCGCTCGGTAAGAGATACGGACACAATGGTATTATTATCAACGGTATTGCACCCGGCGCCACCTTTACGCCTATGATTTCAAGCTATGCCAAAACCATTGACCAGCTCTATCCCCGTCACGCGATCGAGCGCTTTATCCGCCCCGATGAGATCGCCGAGCTTGCCTTCTATCTGATGAGCGACTACGGCGTGATCGTCTGCGGTCATACCGTTGTGGCAGACGGCGGCGATAATTGTGCAACGCTTTGAGAAGGGGGAGATTATGAAATCCGCTCCTCCGCCCGATACTTCGGCGGCGTCAAGCCGAGGCGGGATTTATCAAACGAACGGAGAAGAAATTATGACAGTCGAGCAGCGCATTCATAACTACATATGGCAGCGAAAAAGCGAGATCGTGGATATCTTAAAGGCATTGATCAAGATCCCCTCCGTCAAGGGCGAGGCAAAAGAAAAAGCGCCCTTTGGAGAGGCTTGTGCCGAGGCGCTTTCCTACACGAAAAAGCTCTATGAAAGCTATGGCTTTGCTACCGAATCGGATGCCGAGGGCGGTTATCTTTTGTCCTTTTTCGGAGAAGGGAAGAAAAGCCTTGGCCTGTTTGCGCACGCCGACGTTGTTCCCGTTTCGGACGATTGGATTCTGACTAAGCCCTTTGAACCCCTTGAAAAGGATGGCTACATCATTGGCAGAGGCGCGATCGATGATAAATCGGCCATCGTGGTATCTCTTTTCTGCGCGAGAATGCTGAAGGAATTGCACCTGCCCTTTGAAAGCCGCCTCGTATGCTTCACGGGATCAAACGAGGAATCGGGAATGCAGGATATCAAAAGCTATATAAAAAAGCATACCGCCCCCGATTTTTCTCTCGTTTGCGACACGGGATTTCCTCTCTATCGAGGAAACAAAGGCAGAATCTTATTGAAAGCCACCAAAAATTCATCCATCGGTGAATTGAAAAGCTTTGTCGGCGGCAAGGCCGGCGCAAACGTTGCGAAAGCAACGGCAAGGCTTGCCTTCTCGGATTCGCTTTACGAGTGGTTGAAAACGAAGGAAAATGATCGGATAACCGTGGAAAGTGAAAATGAAGAGATCTCGATTTCCGCTGTGGGCATCGGCAATCACGCCGCATTGCCCGAAGGATCGATCAATGCCGCCGCATTGATTGCGGAGGTGCTTTGCGCGTGTGAGCTTCTTTCGGAGGATGCGCGAAAAACGTTGCGATTCATCCGCGATATCTGCTCGGATTACTACGGCGGATGCCTTGGGATTGATAACGATGATGCCGAGTTTGGCAAGCTGACGTTTGTCAATTACCAAATTCAAGCGGATGCGTGTGCGGCTGAGCTGTATTTCAATATTCGTCACGGCCTTGGCATCGGCAGGTCGGAAATCGAAAAACGATTGACCGCTGCGTTTGAAGAAAAAGGATTTGACCTTGCGGTTTTAGATACCGCCAATCCCTATATCGTACCGAAAGATCATCCGATGCTGTGTGCATTGATGGACGTTTATATGAGATATACGGGAAAGACCGATGCAAAAATGTATGTAAATGCGGGTGGTACGTACGGGCGATTTTTGCCGTGCGCCGCAGAAATCGGTCTGTCTATCAACGGTGGAAATCGTCCCTTTGATCTTCCTCGTGGGCACGGAAACGTGCATCAGCCCGATGAGTGCATCAGCATCGAAGGGCTGCTAAACGCAATGGAGCTATCGATGCTTATGCTCCTTGCGTGTGATAAAACAAAAGGGGATTTATAAGCTTCGACTCTCCGCCCGATACTTCAGCGGCGTCAAGCCGAGGCGGGATTTGAATTGGCGAATAAAATGCTCGGTGTTGTTATAGCCGCAGAGCGCGCCGATTTCGGCAACGGGCATCTGCGTTTCAAGCAGTAAGCCTTTCGCCATTTCGAGGCGCGCCGAGATCACCGTGTCTGTGCAGGTGATGCCGAATTGCTGTTTGAAAAGCATCTGCAGATGGGATTTTGAGAGATTTGCGGCTTTTGCCATAATGGCAATGTCCCAATCCTTTTCGGGGCTTCTGAAAATTGCCGACCGAAGGCGGATCAGCACCTCGTGGTATCTGGGGAGGCTATGCTCGCGCGTGTCCTTCAGAACCATAAGAAGGAAGGAATGCAGCAGGCTATGCACAAGCCTCGGATCTTCCGAGGCAGAGATTTTTTCCTCGTAAACGAT